>CBFDAW010000044.1:0-10380 GCA_965602865.1 uncultured Thermoplasmata archaeon | reverse complement strand
CGATTCGTTCTAATAGTAGGTCTTTAAATAGGCAAGTGTCAAATTTGTCAAGCCCAGTATGAAGGAATGTCCGATTTGATGCTTAGATATCAAGATCTTCGATTTAATATTGATCTACCACTATAAGATTATGACGATTATAATCGTTGGTTCGAGGGTGTGAGGGTGTGGGAGTGTGAGGGTGTGAGAGTATGAGGGTGTGTGAGTATGAGGGTGTGGGAGTGTGTGGGTGTGGGAGTGTGGGGGGGTGTGTGGGTGGGGGGTGGGACAAGTGTGTGGGGTGTGTGAGTTTGGGGTGTGGGAGTCTGAGGGTGTGAGAGTGTGAGGGTGTGGGAGTGTAAGAGTGTGAGGGTGTGTGGGTGTGGGAGTGTGAGGGCTTGGATGGGTTTTTACCCTGCCCTTTTACCAGTGATTACCTACGCAAATAAATCGTAATGGTCTCACCAACGATTAGTATCATTTCAATATCGTAGTGGTCTACCCCTCAATTCTAGAACTCTTCTTTTTTCTTTAATTTTGATTTGGAAACCATTATAAGAATAAAAATAATAATAACAATTACAATTGAAATAACGATTATTTCATAATTATTTGGTTTGGATTTCTTATCCTTCTCTTTTGGATAGTTATCATCATCTAATGGATCGGTATTTTTATCAATTTCAATATTATTCTTATAATTATCCCCATCAGTGTCTGGATTATTTGGGTTAGTTTTATAAATCTTAATTTCATTTCCATCTAATAAGGTATCATTATCGCTATCCGGACTTCTAGGATCTGTTTGATTCAGGTATTCTTCCAAATTTGTCAGATTATCTTTATCGATATCTAATTCGGCATCCGCAGAGTTTGTGATGTTTAAACCATATTTTATTTCCCAATAATCCGGTATTAAATCATTATCAGTATCTACTGTGTAATTTTCTTTTAACACAATTATTGAGGCATTTCCACTTATACCTGATGAATTCGCATATACCGTCCAGTTGCCCGGATTTGCAGCAGTGAAATGTCCGGTTTGATCAATTATTCCGCCACCGTTAACTTCCCATTTGGGTGAAATATCTATCTCATTATTATTCGAGTCGTAACCTTTTGCGTTAAAATTTATTGATTTTGAGACATTGATTTCAATGTCTGTTGGATATATTTTAATTTGATCAATTGCTCCCAAAATAACAGTAACAGTGGTATTTCCGCTTATTCCGGATTCGTTCGCATAAATAGTCCATTTTCCTGGTTTGTTTGCAGTGAAACTACCATTTTGGTCAATAATTCCTCCGCCATCTATTTCCCAATTTGGAGATATAGATAAAATATTATCATTGGAATCTAAGCCCACTGCAGTAAATACCTGATGATCATCTGTAGTAATTATTGTTGAAATCGGTTTAATAATGATTCTGGCTAGTGGCCCGGCATCCACTTTTATTTTCATTTCATTGGAAGAAATTCCTATATCCCCATCAGATGTAAAGAACCGATAGGTATGGTTTCCGGCTTCTAATCTTGCAGCGTGCCAGAATTTCTTACCATCCGAAAATATATTGTCCATTATATTGGTTTCATTCATCGTATAATTAATTCCATCAATACGAACATACATGTACTTGGGTGGATCGTTATCTTTATCAAGATATTCCACCGAGAAATTGAATTCAGTTGTAATGTTACCTACTAATGGTGTAATGCCCGGTGATATTAATCTTGGATGGTTATTGTATGAAATTGTAACCTCTTTAAAAATGGGTGATTTAGAAGTATTGATTGTTGATAAATATACTTTAAATTGTACCCATCTATCGCTGCCATGTCCAGACCAGATTACTTGTCCTGCGGTTGTATAATAAGTATTTTGAGCACCATTAGGACCGATAAAAGTTTTAGAAGGTAGCTTTGATTTTGTTTCTGCAGTTCTTATTTGGAACCTTATCATTGTGTCTTCTGGTTCTGTGGTATTCCAATTTATGTTTTTCCAGCCAACAGCTTCAGTGCCGGTATCGAATGGTTGGGACTCTAATGTACCGTGAGTTAAATATTGACTGTACGATAGATTAATATTTTGTAAACTAGGAATTGCATTAGGATTGTTGTCGGATAAAAAATTAACGCGATAATAAAACCTTGAACCGCTCCAGTTAAGTTGTGATAGGTTTATGGAAGATCTGCCATCATTCATTATATCCCATTTATCTAATTCTCCCATAGAATCATACCAGCTTAAATTATCCTGCGAGAACTGAACTTTTATCTCCGTGTTCAGCGGAATATTTGATGTATAATTGAAGGAATTTAGTAATGATGTATTATAGCCTTCCAATAAATTTTTGGAAATCATTATTCCAATTGGATTAATATTTCCGGTGCTGTCGGTTTTGATCATCCAAACATCTGTACTATCAAAATTACCATAAGACCTAGTATCCCCCATAATGATATACCCATCGTCTATGGTTTGCTGGCCTGACCTACCCTGATCATTTTCGGTTCCGCCAAGGGTTCTATTCCATTGCTCATTACCAGAAGAATCAGTTTTTATCAACCAAACATCAGTATATGGATAACCATGTTCATCTATGCCCACGGCACCATAAGATTCGGTTTCTCCAACAAGAATATAACCTCCATCAGAAGTTTGTCGGACTGAAAAACTTTGATCGCCATCACTCCCGCCAAAGGTCTTATTCCATTGTTCATTGCCGGCGCCATCGGTCTTGATCAACCAGACATCTGATCCACCAGCGCCATAAGACTTTGTAGAACCTGTAATGATATACCCACCGTCCATGGTCTGCCGGACTGATTCACCTACATCCCAATTATTTCCACCAAAGGTTTTATTCCATTGTTCGTTACCCCCATTGTCAGTCTTAATTAGCCAAATATCTGACTCACCAGCGCCATAAGACCTTGTAGAACCTGTAATAATATACCCACCGTCCGTGGTCTGCTGGACTGAATTACCTTCATCATAAATATTTCCACCAAAAGTCTTGTTCCATTGCTCGCTTCCTCCACTGTTGGTTTTGATCAGCCAGATATCGGATAAACCAGTACCATAAGAATATGTATAACCTAAAATGATATACCCACCATCCTTAGTCTGCTGGACTGATTTACCATATTCATAATTGCCTCCACCAAAGGTCTTGTTCCATTGCTCATCTCCATTGCCGTCAATTTTGATTAACCAGATATCCCAACCACCAGCGCCATAAGAATTTGTATAACCTATAATGATATACCCACCATCAGAGGTCTGCTGGACTGAATCACCCCAATCATTCTCATTTCCGCCAAAAGTCTTTTTCCATTGTTCGTTGCCAGCGCTATCGGTCTTAATCAGCCATACATCTACTCCACCAGCACCATAAGATTCTGTAAAACCAGCGATAATATACCCGCCGTCCGTGGTCTGCTGGAGTGATGTACCCGCATCCCAATAATATCCCCCAAAAGTCTTATTAATAATTTTTATAAGTTTAATTTCACCAGTATTAGTATCAATAATAACATTCTTTTTATAATTGATCTTAGGAGCCTGCCCGAGTAATCGGTTTTCTCAACCTTTTTCTGCATAAGATGGTATGTCATCACTGAAAAAGCCCTACTTTTTAGGAGCGAAATGGTCATCTATGCAATCGGGATTTATTTCTCGGGCAGGCTCTTAGACTCATCAATAAAATTATCTTCTATATATTTCATTTCCGAAGCAAGCCTTATTTCATCAGTTGGTGTAATCACTACATTATCTACTGTACCATTATTGAAATCCGTTTCTGAAGTTTGTATCCACTCAGAGGCTGCTTCGACACTATTGTCATTTATTATGCTATCAAATAAAAGTGTAGAAATAGAATATATGATGATCGCCAAAATTACGAAATATATAGATATTATACTTCTTTTAATCTTAAAATTATTCATATCGTTCACCTGTTCAATATATTTCGTAATGTTTTTATTTTAGATATGGTTATATAAACCTATTTTACTCATGAACATATTTGTTTTATTTATAAAATAATGTGTTACTATTATTCATTTTACAAAGTAATTTTTAAGGCCAAGCCCAAAACAGTGGCTCACCCTGGTTTCCAAAATCTGTAAATGGAAAATTATCTATTGTAGCAGCGGGTCCATCTATTAAATATGGATCTAAACCAGGATTCTTATCAACTATACCATCGGGATTTTGTTGATTATTTTGAGACGGCCCATCATATCCATCTTGACAGAATGGCTCTCCCCAATCATTCCAATAGTTACCACAATTGGGATCACTTGGATTTCTTCCGGGGGACCCCGTAGTTGGATATGGTTTATACCATGAATTGGTAGTTGGGTTGTTGGCATCTTTTGCCTGCGATGATTTACCTGGGTTATTATGTCGATTCCAATCTTCATCATCAATCTCAAAATGGTTATTATCTATGAATACATTATTGAAAACATCATTATTTGTGCACCCAGAATCAATGTAAACACCATACCCTTCGACTTTTTTAATATAATTAGATTCGATATCATTATTGTCACTACCCAGTCCAGTGTCACTATTTTGTACTAATTTTATCCCATTTCTAACAACTTCATAAATTGTACTTGTAATCTTATTGTGCTCAATATCATTATTATCAAAATCAAACAAATATATGCCAGCATCCTCCATTTCGTGGATGTGATTGGTATAAATATAATTATTATTTGCGAAACCAAGAAGTATCCCAACACTGCTGCCTTCCATAGTCTGTTGTAAAATAGAGGGGACTCTATAAAAATTTTGAATTGTTACACCGGTGCAACACGCAAGAATTACTTCGCCTGGGTGTTCGGATAGTAGAATAGCTGTACCATCGAAAGTTTGTCCATTATTTGATATTATAAAATAATATATTAGGTTATGATGCAATAGATCGGTGATAAAATTTATTTAATACCTCTTTCCTTTCTCTTATTCAACCTAACATATAATGTTAACAATATTAAAATTACAATTATTATCCCAGTCAAAACTACATATATTAAATAATTTGTCTTATCCGAATTTTTATCATTATCTTCTTCCTCCAAAGGATAATCCTCATCATCCAAAGGATTTGCACCTTTATCCACTTCCAAGCCATCATTATAACTGTCATTATCAGTATCTGGATCAAATGGATTTGTATGATTAAAATATTCTTCCAAATTTGTCAGATCATCTTTATCGAAATCTAATTCAGCATCAGTAGGGTCCGTTATATTTAAACCATATTTTATTTCCCAATAATCCGGTATTAAATCATTATCAGTATCAATTGAGTAATTTTCTTGTAACACAGTGATTGAGGCATTTCCACTTATACCAGATGAATTTGCATATACCGTCCAGTTGCCCGGATTTGCAGCAGTGAAATGTCCGGTTTGATCAATTATTCCGCCACCGTTAACTTCCCATTTTGGTGAAATGTTTATTTCATTGTTATCTGAGTCGTAAACTTTTACAACAAAATTTATTGATTCTGAGACATTAATTTCAATATCTGTCGGATATATTTTAATTTGGTCTATTGCTCCTAAAATAACAGTAATACTTGTATTTCCACTTATTCCAGATTCATTCGCATAAATAGTCCAATTACCTGGTTTACTTGCAGTAAAATTACCATTCTGATCAATAATTCCACCACCACTTATATCCCAATATAGCGATATAGATAAAATATTATTATCTTTATCAAAACCTTTTGCTGTAAATAATTGATAATCATCCGTGGTAATTGTAGTTGAGTTCGGATCAATAATAATTCTGGCTAATGGTCCAACATCTACTTTTATTTTCATTTTATTTGTAAGAATTTCTATTTCTCCATCCGATGTAAAGAATTGATAGGTATGATCTCCAGCTTTGAATTTTGTCGAGTACCAATAATTTTTGCCATCAGAAAAAATATTGTCCGTACTATCGGTCTCATTCAATGTATGATTCATCCCATCTATACAGATATGTAGATATTTTGGTGAATCATTGTCTTTATCAAAGTATTTAACAGTAAAATTGAACACCGTAGTAATATTGCCGCCAGATGGTGAAACTTTAAAAGATTCTAACCTTGGTTCATAGTTAAATGATATAGTAACATTGTACAAAATAGGCGATCGTGATGTGTTGAGTGTTGATAAATATATTTTGTATTGCAGCCATCTATCATTATTGTGTCCGGACCAAATAGCTTGCCCAGACATGGTATAATGAGTATCTTGAGTACCGTCGGGACCAATAAAATTCTTTGAAGTTAACTTTGACTTCGTTTCCGCGGTTCTTATTTGGAACCTTATCATCGTGCCTTCGGGCACTGTTGCATTCCAATTTATATTCTTCCAGCCGACAACTTCATCACCGGCATCAAATGGTTGGGATTCTAGCGTACCGGAAATTAAATATTGACTATATGATAGATTAATGTTTAGTAAAACTGGGATCGCATTTGAATTGATTTCCGACGAGAAATTCATGCGATAATAAAAACTTGAACCGCTCCAGTTAAGTTGTGTTAAGTCGATCGAGTTGACGCCATCGTTTAACAAATCCCATTTATTTAGCTTACCAATGGAATTATACCAGCTTACATTGTCTTGCGAGAATTGAACCTTTATCTCGGTTTTCGGCGGAATATTCGAGGTATAATTGAAGGAATTTAGCAACGAGGTATTACAGCCTTCTAATAAATTTTTAGATGAAATTGTGCCGACTGGGTTTATATTTCCTTCGCTGTCGGTTTTGATCAGCCAAATGTCAATACTTCCAGTCTCAGGAGAAAACATACCATCGGTGATGATATATCCTTTGTCTAGAGTTTGTTGTGCTGAGGGACTAGGAACGAAATTGCCACCACCGTCATAAGTTTTGTTCCATTGTTCTTTACCGGTGCCATCGGTTTTAATCAGCCAAATATCCCAACCATTAGCACTATAAGACGCTGTACAACCGGCGATAATATATCCACCGTCCGATGTCTGCTGGACTGAATGACCCTCATCCCAATTACTTCCGCCGTAAGTTCTATTCCATTGTTCGTTCCCCCCGTTATCGGTCTTGATCAACCAAACATCCCAACTGCCAGCGCCATATAATCCTGTTAAGCCAACAATAATATATCCACCATCAGAAGTATGCTGGACTGAATAACCAGAATTAACACCGGCTCCACCAAAAGTTTTGTTCCATTGTTCATTGCCCTTGTTGTTGGTCTTGATTAGCCAAACATCAAAACTACCAGTGCTATAAGAATATGTAACTCCGGTAATAATATAACCCCCATCCGTGATCTGCTGAACTGAATAGCCCCGATCATTTTTATTCCCACCAAAGGATTTGTTCCATTGTTCTTCGCCATCGCTATCTGTCTTTATTAGCCATACATCGGCTGAACCAGCACCATAAGACTCTGTA
The DNA here is from genome assembly GCA_965602865.1 of uncultured Thermoplasmata archaeon. Classification (GTDB taxonomy): domain Archaea; phylum Thermoplasmatota; class Penumbrarchaeia; order JAEHCK01; family JAEHCK01; genus CBFDAW01. The sequence goes on along the minus strand of CBFDAW010000044.1, from coordinate 2,942 downwards.
CAACCTGTGATGATATACCCACCATCAGTAGTTTGCTGGACGGAATGACCCCAATCTTCTAATGTTCCACCAAATGTCTTATTCCATTGCTCATTACCAAAAGAATCAGTTTTTATTAACCAAAGATCCCTAAAACCATAAGACCCTGTACAACCGACAATGATATACCCACCGTTTGATGTCTGTTGAACTGAACAACCATAATCATCTCCAATTCCACCAAAAGTTTTACTCCATTGTTCTTTACCGGCGTCGTCGGTCTTGATCAGCCATATATCAGATCTACCAGCACCATAAGACTCTGTATTGCCAGTTATAATATATCCCCCGTCAGAGGTTTGCTGGACAGACCTACCCCAATCTTCTAATGTTCCACCAAAGGTCTTATTGATAATTTTTATTGGTTTAATTTGATTATTAATAATATCAATAATCACATTTTTTTTATAACATATCAACAAAATCATCTTTAATATATTTCGTTTCTAAAGCAAGTCTTACTTCTCCATTGGGTATAACCGTAACCTTGTCCAATGTACCCTCATTGAAATCCAAATCCGATGTCTGTATCCATTTAGAATCTGCTTCAACGCCGTCTTCATTCACTATACCTTCGAATAGTAATACGCTAAAAAAAGTTGAGGTAATTATTAAGATAATAAGGTACATTGATTTCATGGCTGTATTAAATTTAGAAAATATCACACCGTCCACCTATTAAATAGACTTTATTATTTAAAAACATCCATTATCTTATATAAACCTATTTTACTCATGAATATATTTGTCATTATATTAAAAATTAGCTTCGATATAATTATTACCAGAGCCAATTGGGCCAATCCCAATATAATTCCAGCGTTCCACCGGAACGCAGTCCATAACTATTAAATGGATAATCATCTAAAACCTCACTCCCTGGGGGTCTATCTAGAGCTATTTCATAAGAGTCCAAACCAATACCAGAAGGAGGTAGAGGTGATCCGGTATCGATAATACTATCAGGATTGTTAGGTCCATTATTTTGATTAGTACCATCATAATCATCTGAACTTCCAGTTATCCAATCACTCCAATAATTGCCACAATTCGGGAAATCCGAGCTTGTTTTATCTCTTATACCTACATTATTTGGGGAAGATGGATATAGTTTAAACCATGAATTAGTGCCTGCAGGATTTGCATCAAATGCTTGAGCATCATCATCAGTCGTTGGACGTTCCCCCTGGTTTCTATCATGGTTATTGTCAATAAGGATATTATTAAATATATTATTATTTATACAATTTTCATGTATTGCAATTCCATACCATTCAACATTTTTGATATAATTGGATTCGATATCATTATTACAACTCCATGAGACTAGATGGATCCCATTTCTAACAACTTCATAAATTGTACTTGTAATCTTATTATGTTCGATATCATTACCATCAGAGTCAAATAAATATATACCAGCATCCTGCATTTCGTGAATGTGATTGGTATAAATATAATTATTATTTGCGAAGCCCATGAGTATGCCGACGCTGCTGCCTTCCATAGTCTGGGGAGGGTAAGGAGGAGTAGCCGAATATTGGAAAAAGTTTTTCACGGTCACACCGGTACAGCCGGCAAGAATGATCTCGCCTGGATATTCACTTGTTTGAATGGAACCGCTTGCACCATCAAATGTCTGGTCATTTTGTGCTGGTGTTATATAATATACTGGGTTATAATGTAATGGATCGGTGGTAGGGTTAATCTGGTTCCAGGCACTAGGATTACCTGGATTATTAAAGGGATCATCGATATATTGTTGGGTCCAATGATTTATTTGTGTGCCTTCGATCCATACTCCCCAGTTTAACATGGTGTTCCCGGTAAGGATGGTATTTACCGATGAATGTATTTCGATGGCATGGCAACCAAAAGCTCCACCCGATCTTGTTATCTGGTTATTGATTATTGAATTACTATTATCAGGATAATAAGGTATGCTCCCGCAATAGTGAAGTATTATTCCATCATATGTACCACCAATAGTATTATCCGTAATATGATTTCCTTTTGAATACCATAAGGAAACACCATAAAGTTGCCAATTAGTCCAAGCGTTAGTAATAAGATTATCGGTTATACAATTATCATCGGAATCATACAAATATACCCCGATTCCAGAATTATCTCGAATATAATTATTATTACGGATGGAATTACCATATCCGCCATATAGATCGACGCCATTTGAATTTGAGTAGATCTCATTGTTTTCCATTGCATTAATCGAAGAAGTTGTAAGTTGGATCCCATTTTCGAAATTATTAATAATGGAATTATCTGATATTGTATTCCAAACCGAATCTTTTAGGCGAATACCATTACCTATGTTTTTAGAAATATAATTATTTCTTATTTCAATATCCAATACACCGTTATTTCCACAATCGTCCAAAAATATACCATCTTTTATATTATATTCAATATTATCACCGGCATAACAATCTCTGATTGTATTATCAAAATTATAATAAAGATGAATACCATATTGCTGATAACCATCCCAATCTTCTTTATTATGTATAAAACACTTTTCAATAACATTACCATAACAAAATGCACCCATATAGATGCCATCACCAACATCGTTATTATTATTATTATTTTTATATATATCATTTGCAATACAAGCTACATCGCCAATATTATTATTATCTGAATCATACATATAAATTCCATTTCGATCATTCTCATGTATGGAATTTTCATCAATTATATAATTATCATTACATTCTTCCATATGGATTCCATCTCTATCATTATAGTATATGTTATTCTTTTCTAGACCATTTGATATTTTGATTATCCTCAATGCAAATTGAAATGAACGTTCTTTAATATCAAATATCGTAACTACTCAGGTTTTTGAAGAGATTGAAGATCTTTATCTTTTCAATTAT
>CBFDAW010000043.1:0-10471 GCA_965602865.1 uncultured Thermoplasmata archaeon | reverse complement strand
ACTCTTTCTGGAGTTCGGCACGTACCTCATTACGAAGTGCTTCCTCTTTCTCTTTCACTTGCGCATCCAGCTGTGTCTGCTGCTCCTGGGCTTTCGCATCGAACTCTTTCTGGAGTTCGGCACGTACCTCATTACGAAGTGCTTCCTCTTTCTCTTTTAGCTTCCCCTCAAATTCTGCCTCAACCTTTTTACGGATCTCTTCTTCATTGACCTCCGGTGCCTGGATTGCAATTTCCTCAGTGGTAAGTTCTAGTTCAGGAATCTCCGTGGGTGTCGGTATCGGTGTTGGTGTCGGTGTAGGCACAGGTGCTGGTGCGGGCGTGGTTATGGGAGTTTCAGTTGGAGCTGGAACCGGTACAGGTGTAGGACCCTCAACAGGTGCTGGTGTTGGTGTTGGCGCTGGTGTTGGCATAGGTGCTGGTGTAGGTGCCTCTGCAGGTGTTGGGGTAGGGGTTGGTGTGAGTGCGGGTGCGGGCGTGGGCGTTGGTGTTGGTGTTGGAGAGGGTATGGTAGTAGGGGTAGGTACAGGTGTGGGCATCTCTGCAGGTGCTGGCGTAGGGGTGGGTACAGGTGCAGGTGCGGGTGCGGGCATGGCCGTGGGCATGGCCGTTGGTGCTGGGGCTGCTTCTGAGTGCGTTTCACGCCAGTGTGTCAAAACATTTAACAAACTATCGACATCCTTTTCCCAATCCGCCGATGTTTCAATTGTACCTCCCAACATGAATTTTTTATCATTATTTTGTTTATCTAGATATTCTACTCTTATCATTTTAAAGGCAGTTCCCGGAACATTAAGGGTTGATAAATTTGAAATATTATCCAGCTGAATATTAAATTTATTTCCAGCATAATTTATTTCATTAGAGGTGATTTTTAAAATCCCTTTTTCTTCGAAAACTGTTGGCTTTATTGGTGCAATAAAATATTCAAAACTACTAAATGAACATTCGATATCTTGCTTAAGGCTTTGGGGCTGGGATCCATCTGGCATTTACTCTCCTCCCGATATGCCAATGTATTGATTATTTAAATAAATTTCGCAAGTTATTCCAATTATAGTTTATTAATTTTATTTTATTCGAATTCTGTTCCGCATTTAACACATTTAGTAGCTTCACCCTTTATTTCTGCACCACATATCGAACACATATATATCTCTTCAGTATGTCTTTTATCTTCTTTTTTATTTAGTTTACTTTCTTCCTTAGCTGTGACTTTTGTTGCGATTTTTCCGTTAATATTTCTTTTCATTTTTTTAATCTTATTTTGTGGATGTATTTTAAGGCTATCAATACCACCATTAAATAATAGTCCACACCCAGGGCAACGAATATCCTTATCACCAACCACCCCACCACATTCCGAGCAGTATATTTTTTCAGATTTTCGTACATCTTTCTCAGTGGTGCTGGTACTTGAAGTTTGTTTTGTCCCAGAACCTTTTTTATGCGATTTTGTATCAAATACCTTCCCACAATTCGGGCAGATTTTATCATTCTCACTTACAATGGATTTACACACTGGACATAGAAGCTCTTCACCCTCAAAATATTCACCGCAATGTGGGCAGAATTTAGCATCGCCTGTGACTTGAGCACCACATTCAGAGCATGTTATAATTTCCCCGCCCTTTGTTACTTCAGGTTTGACGCCACCCATGCCTAGATCTGCCTGGGTTAATCCACTCGCACTAACTTTTTTTCGCATAATATACATATTTAATGCTAAGAAAGTAATAAAAACGACGATGATTATGATAAGACATGTACAAACCGTAAATAAAGTATCTCTTATATCCGTCTCCTCACCTTTATCTTTTTTATCCATTTTTATAATTTGAGGTGTTGAATTTGTTGAGTTTATTATTTGGGGTGGTAATAAGGCTTTTGAATATCCTTTCTTAATTGCTGAGATCTTGAACGGATTATATTTTATTTCAACATGTAGGCTACGGTTTTTTTCCGGTAATATTATCCAATAAATATGTCCGGTTTCATCGGTGGTAAAGTTATATACCCTCTCCTTCTTATCATCTTCAATTGAAATATCAACAAAGCTCAATTCTTTTTTATTATTATTGATTGCTACAAGATGTAAATACCAGCAAATAATTAACTCAGATTTTATATCTAATTGAATCGAATCATCATATGAAACATTGATAATCTTAAGTTTTGAATTATTTAATTCAAATACGGTACTGACGCTTATTGAGCTTTTTTTTAGAGCTGTGCCATTAAATATTTTGATATCTTCATTCATACCCGAGTTATATAGACTAACGCCCGTTTGGGAGTTATTGAAGATTTTACAATTTACAAAGCTCACATTCTCACAGTTTTTCAATACTATACCATACTCATTTTCACAAAATGTGCAAGCAGTGAGAGTGATATTAGAAATATTGGTGAATGTTATTCCCACAAAATTATCGCTGAACGTACAATTTATTATTTTAATCTGATTTGAAAATATCTCTAATCCCGGTTGCGCCGCATTATCACCACAGGCGCTCAATTGGCAATTGATCATGTTTAATTTTCCACCCGCCTCAACTCTAAAGTGCGGGCATGGGTGAGTGGTACCGTTGAACTTTAAAGACACATTAATCAAAGATAATGTACCAATTGAAGTAATAGTAATATTGTTGGATATAAGTATTGTCTTATTTTCTATTTCAGTTACATTAATTATTTTCCAATCTTGAGTTTTGTGAATGTCGATACTCTCAGTTGAAGAAGCGTGGGTGGTGTTGAATATTATGGGCATTACGGTAATTAAAATCACTAAATTCAAGATTGATATCCCATTACTTAGAGACTTGAATTCCATATTTATTAGATAGAACTACTGACTTATATTTTTTACCTAATTTTATTAGGTTTAATATAAGAACAACTTTATTAGACAATTCTTTTGAACATTTTTTTCAACTGGGTTTCGGTCATAGAAATAATTGTCGGCCTCCCATGCGCACAAGTAAATGGATTTTCGATTGATGCCAATTCATTGAACAGCTGTTGTATCTCAGGTATGGTTAATGTTTTACCTGCTTTGATAGCGGCTTTGCATGCCATCATCTGTATCATCTTATCTTTAATTATGTCCGGTTCTTTTTCTTTTGTCACGGTGATTATGTCATTGATAATATCATGTACGAATTCCGGATCCTGCAATTTCCCTAGTATGATTGGTATACCTTTTACAAAATAGCTCTTATTTCCTAATTCATCAACAACAAAATTCAAATCTCGCAATATATCCAAATTGGCTTTTAAAAGTTCTAGCTCCTTTGGTGAGAGCTCCAGTTCAAGTGGTTCTAGTAGTTCCTGTGTTGACATGGTTGATTCGCCGTATCTTTGTTTAATCTTTTCATACATTATCCGCTCATGAGCAGCATGCTGGTCAATGATCAGCATACTGTCGTTTGATTGGGCAATTATATAAGTATTCAAAATTTGACCAATTGGATGTATATATGATATTGTATCATGTGAATGGGACGATTTTGAACCCTTTAGAGGTGCGGAAGTAGTTAATGTTCGATCTTTTGTATCCGGTTTTAAAATGGTTTGTTTTGCGAGGTAATTATGAGCAACTGGTTGTGGACTAAATTTAGGTTTGATGTTTTGTGCGGGTAGCGGTGATAAATATCCGGGTTTCCCGATACCTAATGTTGTAATTGCTTTAAGTGAGACCGTGTGTGATTTTGGTGTAATCGTAGCTTCAGGGATTAGGTCATGACTCCGCAACGTATCTTTAATGATCTTCAATACCTTATTATACACCTGCTCTTCATTTTCGAATCTTACTAGTAATTTAGTGGGATGTATGTTAATGTCCACGGCTTTGGGGTTTATATCGATAAATAATATAACAATAGGATGCCGATTTTTCATCACGAGCGTACGATACGCCTCTTTGATCGCATTACTGATCATCCTAGTTTCAACATATCTAGTATTTACAAAGAATGATTGAAAAGAACTGTCACTGCGTGTTAAAGATGGTTTGCTGATGTAGCCTGTAATTGAAATTTTCACATCTGCCCGTTCATTGCTAAAGATTGCGTTTTTTGATTTTCCCTCAAGAATCTCTTCCTCAAAAGAAATAGGTATTAAATTTCTCACGAGTTCTTTACCATAAATATTAACCAGGTTATCAAGTCGTTTTTTTGTTTCAGGTAAGTTCAATAGTTCATTGCCATCATGGATTAGTTTAAAATTGATTGTATGATAATAAATTGCCAAATGTGTGACTGCCTCGATGATATGTGCCAACTCGGTTTGGTTGGATTTCATATATTTATACCTGACCGGTAAGTTATAAAAAATATCTTTTACCTTTATAGTGGTTCCTTTCGGACAGCCAATCTCTGTAAAACTTTGAACTGCCCCACCATCAAGAGTAATTTTCCTACCTGTAATATCTTTGCCATTTGAGGTGATACATTCTATCTTAGCAACCGCCGCGATACTCGCCAGTGCTTCGCCTCGGAAACCTAAGGACGATAATTGATAAACGTCATCTATCGTTGAAATTTTACTGGTGCTATGTTTTTCAAAGGCAAGTTTAAAATCTTCGGGTGCTATCCCATCACCATTATCCGAGACTCTAATAAGTTTTATGCCCGCCTGCTCAAGCTCTATTATAATTCTGGTACTATGTGCATCAATTGCATTCTCCACTAATTCCTTAACAATCGACGCGGGCCGTTCAATAACTTCACCGGCTGCAATTTGGTTTATCGTTTTTTTATCCAATATTTTGATCTTATTTTGCATGATCCAACACCCGTTTCTCTATTTAATCTTCTTCTGGAGTTCGTATAATTTATTCAACGCTTGAATGGGTGTAATATTTTTTATATCAATGTTTCGTAGCTCGTCAAGGATGGGGTCTTGCTCAGTGCTAGGGGTAAATAATCTTAATTGTTTTTGTTTTATACAATCAATTGTTGGTTTAATGTCGGTTCTTTGCTCTAATTTAAGTTCTGATGATGATTTCATCTTGGTTGTTCCCATCGGTTTTCTTATCTTTATATTGTTTTCAACAACTCCATTTCCATTAAAGTCTATTAAATTCTCAGCTTCAATTTTAGCAAGAATCGAATTTGCACGATTGATTACTTCCATGGGCACCCCGGCTAGGCGCGCCACCTGAATACCATAACTACGATTTGTGCCACCGGGATTTACAGTATATAAGAATATGATTTTATCTTTATCCTCTTTTACCGCAATATTGAAATTTTTCACGCCTGGCAAAACCGCTTCCAACTCATTCATGTGGTGATAATGCGTTGCAAATAGCGTCTTAGCTCCGATATGTGATTTACTATTAATGAATTCACACACCGCCCAGGCAATGCTGAGACCATCAAATGTACTGGTGCCGCGGCCTATCTCATCAAGTAAGATTAAACTCTTATTCGTTGCGGTATTCAAAATATTTGCAAGTTCGAGCATTTCCACCATGAACGTACTTTGGCCCCTTGTCAAGTCATCAAAAGCACCTACGCGTGTAAAGATCCGATCCACAACACCGATCCTAGCAAGTTTTGCAGGTACAAAACTACCAAGTTGGGCTAGGATTACTATATGCGCGATCTGTCGCATATATGTGGATTTTCCAGCCATATTCGGGCCTGTTAAGATTATGAGCTGCTTGTCCGTGCAGTTCAGATCGGTATCGTTAGATATAAATCCGGTATCTAAGATATTTTCCACAACTGGATGACGACCATTTATGATCTTTATTTCATCATTTTCTGTGATCACTGGGCGCGTATAATTATTATTAATTGCCACCTCTGCTAATGCTATTAACATATCCAATTGTGCAACGGCTGCTGCTGCCGCCTGGATCGCCTTTACCTCTGTAGCAACCAAATCACGGAGCTCGAGAAATAATTTATATTCTAACGCTTTGATCTTCTCATCTGCACTTAAAATCATCGATTCTTTTTCTTTCAATTCCTCGGTGATATACCGTTCAGCATTGACCAATGTTTGCTTCCTAATATAATCATCTGGCACTTTATTTAAATGCGTCTTCCGAATCTCGATATAGTAACCAAATACTTTATTGAATCCTACACGAAGGTTTTGTATTCTAGTGCGTCTTCTCTCCTTTGCCTCTAAGCTTGAGATCCAATTCTTAGCCTGTTTATTTGATCCCTTTAATTGGTCCAGTTCCTCATTATATCCTATTTTTATGATCCCGCCATCTGAAATGGTAACTGGTGGTTCAGGAACGATAGCTGCATCGATCTTGATTGCCAGTGTGGATAGGTCCGGTAGATCGCGTTCTTGGTCCTTAAGAAGCTGACTTGTAACCACGGGGTCGGCTTGTGCAATCAATTTTTTTACCTCGGGTAAGATCTTAAATGATTGTTTTAAAGCAAGCAAATCGCGTGCATTCGCATTTCCATATACAACACGACTTATCAACCGCTCCAGGTCGTAGATTTTAGTTAATAATTCCCGTATATCCTGGCGTAAGAAGATATTATTTGTGAATTCTTCCACCGCATCCAATCTCTTATTAATGATTTCTGGCTGCAGCAATGGTTGTTGGATGTTTTTACGTAATAATCGTGAACCCATTGCGGTGGCGGTTTTATCCAATATATCCAATAATGTACCTTTTCGTGAGCCGTCACGAATGTTTCTAATTAATTCAAGATTCCGCAGTGTAGTGGCATCCAGAATCATGTTATCTGACATAGAATATATGCCTAAATGATTGATATAATTCAACTGTTTCTTTTGGGTTTCCTGAAGATAATTAAGCACCGCCCCTGCCGCAGTGGTGGCTAGTGGCTTATCTTCGCACCCTAAACCTTCCAAAGACAGTACTTCAAAATGTTCCAATAATGTCTCCCGAGCCAAATCTAAATTAAATGCTTCGTTCTTGAATGGACTTATAGCTATGTTCTGATTATTTGCAAATTGATAAAATTCTTTATAAATTGCATTATTTTTACCTATCAATTCGGGTAAAATGCACTCCGATGGCTTGAACCGGGCAAACTCGGTATTTAATTTAGTTTCCGATTTAGAGTAACTCCCTTCAGAGGCACTAAACTCACCCGTGGAAATATCCACACACGCTAAACCATAACGATCTTCTTCTAAAACTAATGACATTAAATAATTATTATCCTTGCTTTTTAACATCGACTCTTCCAGTAATGTACCCGGGGTAATTACCCGGGTCACCTCACGTTTAACCAGACCTTTGGCGAGCTTTGGATCTTCCACCTGATCGCATATTGCCACCTTATACCCTTTTTGAATTAACCGTGCAATATATGCTTCGACCGCATGATGTGGTACACCTGCAAGCGGGATTTTTCTACCTTTATTTTTCTCACGGGAGGTCAATACTATGTTCAATTCATGCGCAACAGTTTTCGCATCTTCGTAAAACGTTTCGTAAAAATCACCCATTCTAAAAAATAATATAGAATCTTGATAGTTGTGTTTTATATTGTAATATTGTTTCATTAATGGCGTGGTTTTTTCCAACCGTTGACCTCCTGGTAGATTCCTATTATTTTTCTATTTATTTCCAATTAATCTTTAATTAACCCCTCATATCTGAAAATTAATTAATTTAACACACTAATAAATAAATCTTGATCTGGCTATTATGCTACTATTTCTTGAGCGAGGTTTCTGAATTAATTAATAATTGATTATTTCCTATTATCCTTTAAAAACCATCCCCCAGAGCTAACTGAATCTATTCTCTGAATCGAATGATGTGATATCAAATGCACCTGCAATAATTAATTGGTCCTTAATTTCATGTATCTCTCCCAGCGCTGCAGAACCAACTATGTTAAACTCTTCTTTCAGTGTATGCGTATCCGATGCAAAATTATTGAACTGCGGGTGTATCTCATCTATTATTGAATTCGTTTCAATAAAATCATCCCAGAAATTAATCTGTGCTTCCACACCAGCGGTCTTTACTTTTTCAACTAAATTACGCACTTCTTGCCGCAGCTCCTGTTCATAGCCTATACTTGATTCCAAATCCTCGGTTGAGATTTCTTCGGTTGGACGATATTTATTGGAATATAAAGGTAATTTCACTATGAAGGACGACGGTTTGGAGTCTTCCCAGAGCAACTCGACTATTACCGAGTATTTTTCTGCTCCGGCTAATGTTGCTTCTCCAAATCTACTGGAATCCAGGAATGCATTGAGATCTTGGTAAACCCATTCTGAGCGTGGTCTACTTATACCTGGGACCTTGTTCTGTAACATGGAGATCCTATCACTAACATCTATACCCGCCAATGATGCAGTACCATCTGGATTTATTAATAGAAATGCACCTGCGCGCAACAAACCATTGTAGGTTATACTTTCACCATTCTTTAGGTTCCCAATAGTTGGATTACGCACCCTTGTGACGGCGTGAATGGTAATTATAGGTGTAGGTTCGATTACGCTATTACTCTCTTCTATCCATCTATCACCGGCTTTAAGTAACCGCGCACCACCAGAAATAGGCATTTTCGGGTTCTCAATTATATCGGGTTCGAAACCCATAGTGGCGGTCACTAACGCACGGATGGATTCCACGGTTCCCACGCCCTTTAGCAATTCCAGAACTGTCGAATAGAATCTAGTTTTATATTCCGGTAGACTTTCGCCTGTCAGCCGGTCCACGCCAAATAATGCTCCTATCCTCTCCAGATCCGGAAGTGCCGCTACAGGGAACCATTTGCTGGTCATTATATCAGTGATTCTGTCTTCTGCTTCTTTTAATTCACCGCCAACAATATCCATCACGTGGTGGATTAATGAATCCTTAATATCGGCATTCATAAATTCTGGTAACCTGTTTATCATCCGTTCTTTATTTTGCATGGTTCTTCATACACTCCAGATTTATTGTTCAAATAAATTTTATCTCCACAAATCTTGATCGTGGTTTCTCCTGTTCAGAGGTTGGAATGTTCTCTTTCGTGTTTTTGATCATCATCCCGGTATCTTCATGGAACCCGGTCATTTTCAAGTCCTGAACCATCGCCACACCATCCACTGCACTAATAATACTCCGTATCCGCTCATAATCAACAATATCGCCACCTTGGAGTTTATCTAAATATAAATGTAGTGCAGATTCGATTCGTTCCTTTACTTTATGCTCCGAGACAGTTTTATGTGTCAGCGTGACTTCACAATACGTATCCACATAGATATAGAAGATAAGTTTAGGGGTATATTGAGTAATTATTTCAATATTTTCAAGTTTAGCACGTTCATATTCACCAACTTCAATGTCCTGGGTTTTTGGATCTTGCCTTTTATGCGTATCTTCGATCAATGTTCCTAATTTTTCATCGAACTTTTTGGTTTTAATTATGAACTCGTCGATATTGTAAACATCTTTGATTTCAAATATTGCAGATACCATCCTATTCCGAACAAGGTTGCTGCCACTATTTAGACCGCCTATATGTCGTGAAATACGCGTTTTAATCTTCCGGATTATTTCTTCAACCTCGTCATCTGTACGTAGTATATCTGTCAATTTAAGATATAATTTAATATCCGCTCTCACGGTCTCTGTCGATTTAATATTAATATAAATTCCTGCTGGGCGAACTGAGTCAATTGTATCCTGCACCCTTTGATAAGTTGGAGACTCTTTGTCGGTCAAATCAAGTCCGTCTATTATCACATCGAGTTCGCCGGGGATTCCGTTAGGCATTTCATTCACCGTGACCCCCCGCACCCCCGGTATGCCCAAAACCACATTTCGAATCGCTTCTGGGGTAGCCTTCCCGGCTGCTAATACCGTGGCTTTTGCCCGTGACCGGAGTTCTGCATCTGTTTCACGCTCTGTACCAATCGTAGTGGGTTTTTTATTAATCACCTTGTCCACACCAATGATCGGTGTTTCAAGGGCAGTAATGGTTTCAAAGTCTGTCATTCCTGCTTCGCCTGGGGTTAATGCCTTTATAGGTATTTCTATTTCGTTTTCGCCTTTTGGTAATCGAACATTCATCGAGGTTTCATAGATTTTAACATTTTGTGGATCACTTGCACGGGTAGATACCCGAGTACCCCTGGAAATACTTACGTCCTGGCTCGGGTTGCGGCGGGTGAATGTTGCCGTCCCTGTGGCAAACTGGGCGGATTTCCGTTGTATACCCAAGATCGAAACGACCATATCCAGAGCGTTTCCATTCGCGGTGTCAATAAATCCTGCATTATATGCGGCACCCATTTCATCATATAATGTTGCAATTTCCCTGCCAACTGTCTCCAATAATGTCCTGGTGACGCTGCCAATTTGAGTATCTGTTAATTTGGATTTGTTCACAGTATCGTCGAGCATTGTATTGACGATACTTCTGTACTCTTTTTTCTGAAAAGTCATAAAGTCTCCTCCAGGTACATCGGGTAAACAACACGAAATGGTTCTGCTTCGCCACGTAATTTTA
>CBFDAW010000042.1:0-10499 GCA_965602865.1 uncultured Thermoplasmata archaeon | reverse complement strand
ACTATGGATGATCCTAAAAATTCAATGTAGTGTTATTATGGGGCACATCTGGGTTGGGAGGATCGCTATGCAGTATTAATGAAATTAATCGCTGGTGCGAGGGGGAGACCATTATGCCTTCATGATTATTTTAATCACGGGTATTGAGGGGGTAGGGCTCATACGCGCTAACTTTATTTATAATATTAAGAAAAACACCTCTTATCTAATTCCTAGGGCAATCTAAAAATAGTGAATTATGGATCCTGGGTAAAGACTCAATCATCTTATCTACTTTGGGATTTTGATTTTGGTGTTTTCTTAGGGCAGAAAATTGCATATTTCATTATTATAATCTAAAAATTAACCTTATTGATTTTTCAATGATTTCTGATTTGGTTATTTTTGGATTTTGAGTTTTGAAAGTAATATGACCTATCATTATTATTCATAACAAATCACAATTTGAAATAATATTTCAGTATTTAATTAAATAAATTTGATACCAATTTCCCTAAAAGCTGTTTCGACATTTTCACCTGTCTTAGCGCTAGTAAAAAAGTATGGTGCTTGAATTTTTTTAGAGACCCACTCCAGGTCTTCTATTGTAAACTCCGCTTTATCTCCAAGATCTGCTTTATTAGCGAGAATAATAATAGGTATTTTCTCGGTGATTTTAAATAAATCCTCCCTCCATTGGTTTATGCTTGACAGAGTGTTTTTGCGTGTAACATCACAGACAATAAGTGTTCCATTGGTGCCCTGAAAAGATAACCTTTGAGTCATTTTAAACTCTTTTTGCCCCATGATATCCCAGATTACTAATTTAAGGTCGATAATATTATCTTTATCTTTTTGAAACTTAAGTCTTTTTTTATATACTTTACATCCAATCGTCATTAAATATTTATCATCAAATTGATCAAGAACAAATCTTCTAATTAAACTGGTTTTACCAACACCCCAATCTCCAATGATACATAGTTTACGTTTGATTTCTGTGACAGAGACCATACGTTTTTTACCTCAAATTGTGCTATTTGATGTTATAGTTAATACGAAACACAATACTTAAATTTTCTTAAAGAAATGAAAAAATTACTATATTCGGTTGTTAAAAACGCTATGATTCTCAGTAGGATTGTTTAGAAAAAACTTATATATTGTTTTGAATTAATTTTTTATATAAACTATATATTAATTCCTAGAAACATTTTTATCTTCTCTATAAAAATAAGTGGATCTTTATGCATTCAAAACCTAGGTCAATGCTAGTATGGCTAATTCTGGTTTTATTTATTACTATCAATACTTCAAATGTACATAGTGATATGTATCCGTTAATAGTGAGCGAACCGCAGCTTACTGATAATCAAGATGGAAATTGGACTGCTGTGTGGTCTTTTCAAAACCCTGATAATTATACATTAAATGGCACTGAGCTAAATAATGGTTTGGCAACCTTGGAAGTAAATATCACTGCTTTGGTGGAGAATTCGTCTGAAGTATTCGAAGATTGCAGCTCGGAGAATTTGAAAATTATTAATAACAACGGAATTGGGATAGACATTTCAAAATTCTTCACTACTTTACTGGCAGATTGTAACAATAATCGTGTATTGGAAATTGATTATAATAAATGGATTTGGCAATATGGATTAAATATCAGTTCAGGTTACGGGTCGAATGAACTTAATAAACCTTCATTCGCCATTCCTATTTCTGGCAATAAAATTTTGATTACCGATACTGAAAATAATCGTGTGATAGAAATTGGACAAAACGGTGAATTTTATTGGCAATACGGTTCAAATACCAGCTCGGGTAAGGGCGAGAATCTGTTAAATAAACCTTCCTCCGCAGTTCCGATGGCTAATGGTAATATCTTAATTGCAGATTCCGAGAATGATTATGTGGTGGAAGTGAACAGGAGTAAAAAAATAGTATGGTATTATGATAATGATTTATCCAAGCCTTCCTATGCAGAAGAATTATCAAACGGCTCGATATTAATCACTGATAGAAAAAATCATTGGATTATTGAGGTGAATAAGAATAAACAAATTTACTGGCAGTATGGCGATAAAGGAAAAAGTGGTACTAATAATCGATTGGACACACCTAACTTTGCTACAAGATTAAAAAATGGACATACATTGATTACGGATACTAAAAACGAACGTTTAATTGAAATAGATGCCTCTCAAGCTAAAGCATGGCAGTATGGTGTTGATAAAAAGAGTGGTTACGATCTAAATAAACTTACTCAACCTAGATATGCGATTAGGTTACCAAATGAAAATACACTTATTACCGATTCGGGGAACCATCGTGTTTTGGAAGTAGATAATACCAAAAACTGGATTTGGCAGTATGGTACGAACGGCACAAATGGAGTTGGACCAAATTACCTAGATACCCCTAATAGTGGATTGCCAATTATAAAAAAAGAATTAATAGGCTGCTTTACTTCACAGGTTCTTGATGGTAGTGATGTCACAAATTGGACTACCATTAGCTGGAACCAATCTATTCCTCTTAATACCCAGATACAATTATATACACGCACCGGCGACACCCAAACACCTCCGACCGGTAGTTGGACGGGTTGGTCTGATGAATATACGAACCCAAACGGCGAATCAATTAAATCACCAAATAATAGGTATATTCAATATAATGCGTTCTTTTTCACAAACGATATAAATGTAACACCAATTCTAAAAAATGTGACAATATGTGGTAGCCGTTATGAACCTAGTGGTGAGCTAATAACCGAGTTTTTCGAACCAAGTGGATTACTTGGGTGGGAAGCACTTATATGGAATGTACAACTTAATGGTCAAATTATAAACTCATATTATTCAACCAGCCCAGTATCACCTTGGAATCCGGTACCGGTAGACAATGATCTAACGAAAGTGCCGATTGATACTTGTAAAATCAGGTTCAAATTCCGGTTTTTAACTTCAGATACATTAAATTCTCCTGTTCTAACGGATTTTTCACTAATCTACGGGTGTCTTGGAGAGCTTACTATTATCAATATCACCCCTACTTCTACCGGAGTAATAGTCGGTGAGCAATTGAATTTCACTGCCACGGGGTATGATCAGTATGGTCGAAAGTTGACAATTAATCCAGTCTGGTTCACCACGGTAGGCGCAATTACTAATGGCACACTTACAGCACAGGCAACACCGGGTAATGGTTTTGTAAATGCTACTGAAGAGGGCGTTGTTGGAAGTGCAACAGTTACGGTTCTTCCCGGGTCTTTGGATCATATAGTTGTAGAACCACATGATATTGCAGTGATCGCTGGAGAGTTTCAAATTTTTAACGCAATAGGTTATGATAAATTCAATAATGAGGTGTTCATTGCACCAAGCTGGAGTACAAATGTAGGTATAATGGTAGATAATATACTCCATGTCCAGAACTTTGCCGATACAGGGATTGTGACCGCTTCAGTGGGTGAAATTATTGGGAATGCAAATGTGACTGTGGAGCTCAATGCTTCTACACATCATCCGCCAACGATTATAACGCGAGTTCCAAATCAATTAAAACCTGAGGATTCTGAACCTTGGTTCCTCAATTTAGCCACATATGAATGGGATGAAGAAGACGCCGGTGACAAGTTGATATGGTATATAACCGATGTTGATGAGAATTTATATTCAGTCATGGGATCATTTTCCAAGGAAGATATATTAACTTTTATACCGAAACAAAATGCATACGGTTCTAACATGGCTACCTTGTGGTTAAAAGATAATGATAATATGACCACACACCAGCAATTATGGGTAAACATTACACCAGTAAATGATAACCCAGAAATTACAGAAGCGCCTGATATTATGGTACACTATGATGAAGCGTATGTTTTCGATTACTCGAGCTATATTTCAGATATCGAAACCCCTAATAACAAGTTAGTATTAACAATCAACGAACCCTCTGGGCAGAAATATACAGCTGTTAACGGGCTAAATGTAACATACAATTATCCGCAAAGCATGCTGGGGAAAACAGTGGAAATTACCTTATTGGTTTCTGATGGTTCTGCAACAGCAGAAGATATTATAAAGATCTCTATTACCGATAACCATGCACCACGATTAATCAAAAACTTTCCAGATGTTATAATGTATGAAGGGGATACGAGAGATTATTTATTTAACCTCGATGATCATTTTACAGATTCTGATGGAGATGTATTAAATTATTCATTCAATGCTCGATTCATTACAATAGAGATTCATGAGAATCACTCAGTAACAATTTCTTCGGCTGTATCATGGTCAGGGACAGAAATTATTACATTTCGTGCTACAGACCCAAAAAGTGCAATAGCTGAAGGACGTCAAAAGATAACAGTATTAGAAGTAAATGACCCGCCCCAAATATTACCAATACCCGATCTTTATGTGCATTATGAATATAATTATAAATTTAATCTTTCTAAATATATACGGGATCCAGATAATGAAACCAATGAACTTATTATTTGGACTTCTGATTTGATAAATATTACATTTTCCATATCAGACAATGCGCTAATGATATTATATTATCCTGCTTATTTATTAGATGAAACGCTCCGGGTAGTACTATTCGTTTCAGATGGTATAGAACTTGCAACATGCGAGTTTTTGGTACATGTGACAGATAACTATCCACCAATACTTGAGAAAGAGTTAACCGATATTTATTTTAATGAAGATTCGGTGATTAAATTTGCCTTTGACCTTTCGAAACATTTTACCGACATGGATGACTCAAACCTAAATTATTCTTATAAATTAACGGATGAGGAAAACCTCACCATTGTCATTAATGCAAATAATACCGTAGATTTTTCAAGTAAACAAGATTGGTTTGGAACATCAACTGCAGTCTTTCGTGCAAAAGATCATTCATTGGCATTTGTGGAAACCGAAATCCTGGTTGTAGTAATCCCCGTAAATGACGCACCCGCGATTCATCCCATACCCACTCAAAAGGGTAAAGTGGGTGAACGCTGGGTATTGGATATATCAACATATTTGTACGATGTGGATAATGATCTGAACGATCTTGAACTCTCAGTACTCACGGAGTATACCGGGTTAGTAACAATTACGGGGAAACAGTTTACGTTCCATTCAAGTAAATCTATAGATATACAACTTGAATTCGTAGTCACTGATGGGAATTTAAATTGTACAGGCAATATTAATCTAACAATAGTGAGTAAAAAAACCGAAGATTTCTCTTTTGGGATATGGATATTAATATCGATTATTATCCTGTTTGTCATTGGAACGATAATTGTTACGATTCGAAAACGCCATGGAAATTTTATAATCACCGACTTTTTCATCATTCATAAAGATGGTTTACTGATTAAATATAAAGGCAATTCATTAAATCGAGATTTGGATGAGGATATATTTAGCGGGATGCTCACTGGGATTCAATCATTAATTTCCGATAGTTTTAGCACCACCTTGAAAACGACCGACTCTAAGCAGCTCTTGAGCCAATTAAAGCTGGGCGACTACGATGTCATGTTTGAAAAAGGTAAATATATTTCAATAATAGTAATTTTCAAAGGCACACCCGGTGTACGATTATTCAAGCTCTTGACACACTTTGTAACTTCAATAGAAGAAAATTATGGGTCTGCCCTGAAGGAATGGGACGGTCGAATGAAAAAGTTAAAGGGGATCGAATTCGTCATTGAACCTTACTTAACTATAGAACAAAATTTAAAAAGATAAGTGAAAGAAATGCTAGAAATTATAGAATGTAAGCGAAAAATTATGCTAATAGGCAACCCCTCAGTGGGTAAGACAAGTTTGGTTCGTAAATTTGTTCTGGATACCTTTAGTGACAAATATCTAACAACTTTAGGTTTTAAAGTCATGAAAAAAAAGCTTACATTTCGTAATGCTAAGGATAATAATATAGAATTAAGTCTTCTGATCTGGGATATGATGGGTCAAACCAACGACTCATTAACTCCTCTGAGGGCATACAAAAATGCACATGGTGCGATTCTAGTGTGCGACCTTACCCGGAAAAATACTCTGATTTATTTACCGCACCTAACCAAAGCGTTATTCAAAATTAATTCAAATATCCCGATAATTTATGTTGCAAATAAAAATGATTTGGCAAACAAAAATCAATTCGATGATGCTGAATTAGCCGAGATTTCAGAGGCGAATAATGCACCATACATAAAAACAAGTGCAAAAACCGGAGAGAATGTAGAAACAGCGTTCAGATTAATAGGAAAAAGGATCCTAACGGAACAGGGAATTCTAAAATAGGATATAATCCCCTATCTTTGAATAGAGTTCGACTTAGAGTATAGAATTGAAATTCAGAGTATAAGAGAAATTTTATTCCAATTTTCGTTTGAGAGCTAGGAATGTCTTTTCGTCGAGTTTATAGTTTAGAAAATCAGCGATTAATCTTTTCATAATTCTTTTGCGTAGTTCGGCATCATCGATGTAATAATAACAGGCAAATTTGCCATTTTGTACTTTCCTGATTATAGATAAATCCAGTAATTTATTAATATTATACGCCAACGTTATCCGTTTCATACCTGTCTTATAAATTAGCTCTTTTTGAGATACCCCCGGGTTACGTTTAATAGTATTCAACAAGCGTCGTTTTGAATCATTTAATTCATGTATTCCCACTTCGGATTCCGATCGTGATGTAAACACATATTCGTGATTTGGGTAATAATACCTGCGGTTGCCAATTAATGCAGATGTGATTTCTTTGCGGTTCTCTAAATAATTCAAATGATATCGTAGATTGCCTTCGGTTAGACCAAACACCTTCTTAATAATATTGAATGATACACCGGGATGAATTATAATGTGATTGATGATCATTTTTCTGGTCTTATTTTCATGAACATTTGACCCCATGTCTATCCTCATTATTCATAATTTGTTTCTCCGATATTCACGGTTTAATATTGTAATCGTATTCTTTTAAATATTGATATGTATCCCTTGAAATCTCCCCACGGCTGAATCTTTCTTCCAGCTTGGATTTTAGCTCTTCATCAGATAACTCTGAATATTTAGGATTTGAATCGTGGATTATTTCATGTTTCACTTTCTTAAGAACCTCGTTTTGTTTTTTTGGAAACTTTTGTTGATCGTTTCTTCGCTGCCGCTTGTTTCGGAATATTGCGGATAACATAATCATGATTGTAATTACTACTATAAATAATATAATCATCGGGAAAAATTCAAGATTCTCGGTCGCCGAGGTAGTTTTTATATGTCGATTTGGATCATCTGGATATTCATCTAGTTGTAGATTCAATACTGAATCCTTTTGCGATTTCCCAATGTTCCAACAATCGGGATAACCATCTTTGTCAGAATCCACGCTAGCAGCGTGGTCAAGTGGGAACGAGTCAAGATGTAAGCCGGTTGTCGAATCGGCTTCTGACTTGCCAGGGTTCCATTGGTCCGGTGACCCATCGCCATCAGAATCCACACTAGCGGCGTGGTCATTGGCGAAGGCATCGTTGTCGTCATTATAACCATCGTTATCAGTATCTTTAACCGGTACTATTGTGTTCAATCTGATCGATGCATAAACCGGTTCTGCAATGTTTCCAGCGATATCCATTACTTTGAAATAAATCGTCATCTCACCGTCTTCGGAAAGGAGTGTATAAGAGCTTTCTTGATTGAAAGCTTCCCATGATGTCCAGTTAAATCCATCAGTACTAAACGCCATTTTTTGCACCCCCGATGTATCATCAAATGCATTAAGGTTGAGGGAAACCGAGGGTGAAATGGTTTCAGTTGCTCCGTTATTTATTGAGATCGATAATGAGTGTGGGGGTGTAGAATCCAAAATTATTGTGTCTGTTGTTATTGCTATATTACTCGCCCTGTCACTTACTTTGAAATGCACGATTTTCTCGCCATCACCGGTAGGTAGCTCGAAAGAGATAGTATTATTAAAAGGTTCCCAGCTTGACCATTTTGTACCATCGGGACTTAATGCTATTTGTGAGATATCGGACCCTGAGTCTTGTGCGGAAAGTGATAATGTTACTAATCTAGATCGGGTATATTTAGCACCATTATTGATCTTGATACCCAGGTTTTGCGGTGGTTTATTATCGAACATGTAAGTGATACCCGCCCCAGGAACTTCTACATTATCTGCATTATCAATTGCCCGGGAGCGAATATTATAATGATTATCCGAGGACCATACCACACCACTGGAATCGTATGACCAAGATTCGGTGCCTGTAGCTAATAACCAATACTCATCTTTTTCCCAGTTTGAGCCATGCCAATAAAAATCGTCACCGGTCTGTTGTATACTTATTTCAACTTGTTTTACGGCTGAATCTCTATTATCCGTAGCAGTACCAGAGATTGTATTTAGGACATTTAGAAAGGCATTATTTGTTAGAGAGGTTATCGTTGAAGAAGGTTTTGTTGGGCTTTTATTGATATAGAATATAATGCCAAAACTTGGGTTCTCCACATTACCAGTATTATCCATAGCTCGAGATTGTACATGATATTTACCGGACTGCCAGGTTGTGTTGGTAATTACATTATATGTCCAAGTAGTTTTGCCGTAAGCGGATAACCAGACTGACGAGGAATACCAACTGGTATTTGAACCGCCGTAATAATATTTAGAATCACTACACCTTTTGAGACAAATTTTAACGTTATTTATTCCTGCGCCACCGATGTCGCCAGCACTACCATTGATATTATATAAAATTTTCAAATTGGTGTTATTTCCCGGGTAACTTATTAACGATGAGGGATTAGCAGTATCAAAAATAAATTTATTCCCAAACCCCGGGTTCTCAACGACTGTGGCATTATGTGTAGTTTTGGAGCGACCCAGATATTGATTACCAGAGACCCAGGTGACCGAACCAGAATTATACGACCACGGTGCAGTTCCAGAGACCAATAACCATTTCAGGCTTGATGTCCAACCAGAACCACTCCAGTAATTGGATGTACCGGTGTCCTTAATACTTATTTCCACTTTGTTTACACTTAACCCTCCAGTTGCATAAGCGTTACCCGTGATCGAAGTTAAAGCATTTCGACATGAATTGTTCGCCGGGACATTTATTGTCGATAATAAATTGTTCGGTCCTGCTTGAATGGTAAATAAATTACCGAAGCTTGGGCTCTCTTGATTATTTGCCTTATCCACTGCCATTGATTTTACATGGTATGCACCAGGTGACCAGGTCTGGTTAGTGATTATGTTATAAAACCAATTAGTTGTTCCTGACGTCATTAACCATTTTGGTGTGGGTACCCAATAACATCCATCATAATATTTACCGCTGCTACTTTGCCGGATAGAGATTTTCACATAGTCTATCCCGGCGCCACCGGTGTCGCTTGCAATACCGGTTATTTTATCTATTGTACTCAAAACCGAATTATTTGCCGGGGAAGTAATTGACGATGAAGGTTTGATATCATCAAATGTAAATATATTACCAAAACTTGGTGTTTCAACGCTGCTTTTATCATCTGTTGCCCTGGAGCGAATATGATATTTCGAATTTGAACTCCAAGTTACAGAACCTGAGTTGTAAGACCATGAAGTATTACCGGTAGCATTTAACCAGCTAACTCCAGATGTCCAGCCAGTGCCGTCCCAATAATTACTCGTGGTATATTTATTTATACTGATCTCTACTTTTTGTACACTGGTATTAATTGAAGGCGTGGCGGAACCCGAGATTGAATTCAAGGAATTGACATAAGAATTATTAGCTGGTACATCTATCGATGAGGTGACATTAATAGGTTGTGTGCTAATATAAAATACCGTACCCCAGCTCGGTGTTTCGATATTATTAAGATTATCCGTAGCTCTTGATTGAACACGGTATTTGACACCTAATGACCAAATTATTGAACTCGTATCATAAGCCCAGATGTTAGTCCCTGAGACTTTGACCCAGGTCTTAGATATCGACCAATTGAATCCATTCCAGAAGAGAGATGTACTGGTGTCTTCCAAAGTGATTTCAACTAACTTTACGCCTGAGCCGCCGGAGTCATTTGCATTACCGGAGATATTGGTCAAGCTATTCATCACTGAATTGTTAATTGGATTATCTATATTTGAAGAGAGGGTGCTCATATTGATAGGTAATATATTTGAATCTACCACAGAGGTTTGCGTCCCCTCTGAGGCTGCTTCGACCCCACCCAGCATCAGAGAGGACGTTACGATCATTCCAAATCCTGCGCACACGAGCATCAGGATTAAGGCTAGCGAACCCACCTTATTTGTTATATTGTTTTCACCCATATATAATCACCTTTGATTTTTGAAAGAGGATATCATTGTGTATATAAGTAATTTCCAGCGTGATTATTATTGATGTCTGGGTGAAACATAGAATTTAAATTTTACTGAGGAGACAGTATCTCCGAAAGAATTTTGTTGATTTATTAAATTCGATCTGGCTATTGCAA
>CBFDAW010000041.1:0-10531 GCA_965602865.1 uncultured Thermoplasmata archaeon | reverse complement strand
ATTTATTTTATGCTGTGAGTCAGCATAATTTTGATAAATATACAGGTTCTCATCAATTAAATCTTTGATTTTTGTTTTTATTATTAAATTCCCAAGCCGATCAATTTTAAGTCCTTCTGCACCCTTATATTTTATCCTAATTCTATTAATATCTGCTCCAGGGTGAATTATAAAATCGTATTTGAAAGCATTTTCATCTGTATAATACCGCAGATCTATCCCACTATAGATGTTTTTGTAAAATATCTCCTGATAATTTGGGACCTTTGTGCACCACTTTGACGAATCACTTCCATAAAAGAAATTGCTGTAATATCCTAGTTCCTCCTTACCCATTGGTCTTACCGGGTTTGCACCCATGAACTCTTGCTTGAGGACCACACTTTTATATTCTATTGCTTCTGGTCGCCAGTCATCACTCGCCAAGTTCGACTCTCGAGTGTAGACTGTCGACTGTTGACTATTAATCGATAGTTCATCCCTGACTTCAAACCACACACCATCATCGGTAAACCATATCTCTCCGCCCTGGGCATAGAAGCGGACAGCGTCATTCTCCAGCTGACCGCAATTTTCAGTGAATGCTTTTGGATTTGGAAATAATAATTTGTATCCATCATTATTAATATTCTCCTCTACTGGGATTTGGGGAGTATGAATACTTTCTGATACTGTAGAATAATCCGAATTAACTTGAAATATAACTGATTCGGTTAAAAAAATACATATTATACAGATGGTAAAGATTTTACTTTGCATTAATTTACCCCCATTAACTGAGTGAGTTAGTTAATATATATATTATTTTTGTTATACAAATTTTCTAATTCTTATTGTTGTTTATTTAATGTGGATTCATTATTATTTAATTCCTGGGTTTGATTTTGGGCAGCTTGCAGCAGCTGGGGAAGATGTGTGATTCTTGGTATCTGTTGTTGTGTAGATGATTCACCGGTTGATACCGAGTTCAGTAACATCGGTCTGGGAGTTGTGGGTACTGATGTTTGGAGTGAAAGATTTGCTGAAAGGGAAGCTGCTGATGGTTGAACAACTGGTGGTGACCCGGATATGTTATCCTGTGGTAAAATAGCTTTGGGAAATACTTTTGGTTTGATCGTAATACTATCCGCCTGAGGCAATTCTGGTTCGATGCGGTTTTTTCGCTTGCTGATGGTTACAAATATAACTATTATAATAATAATTATACTAACTATTATAATTAAGATAATTAATGTTGTATTTGCTGATTTTTTACTTGATTTTTGATCGCTTTCATCCGGAATAGTATCTATAGGTTCTTTTATCTCAATTATAATCTTATGATTATCTCTTTCTATTTCGCCACTATTAATAGAAATTGCCGTTATAATTATTTCATAATTACCTGGCTCTGCAGCCTCTGATAAATTTATTTCAAGAGTTCGTTTACCTATACTGTTACTGTTTAATGTTAGAATCGAAAGATCATTTAATGTTATATACTCGGATAATTTCCCCGCATCGAGTTCTAATTTTATCATATCCTCAACAGTGCCCAGATTTTGTATGGTTAAAATAATACTCTTATTCTCACCAGGATTAAGTGAAATGGATTCAGGCCCCGTAATATTGATTTTGAAAACTTCATTATCCTTAATTAATTCAACTTTGAAAAACCATAGACCTGTGCTACATGTACCCTCAATATCATCAATCTTTGGAATAATTTTCCAATAATATGTTTTTCTATCTTCAAGATTTTCTACAATAAAAGTTGTGGTCGTTATGTTTGATTTCAGGATGCCAGGGGGCGAGATATTGCCAAAGAATACATCATATATTACACCTTCCATACTTGCATCTTCAAGCTCCCATTTTAGCTCGACTGTAGTTTCATTAATTGTCATAGCATTGGATGGTGAAAGAAGTATAGCTCTGGGTTTTATCGATTCTTGCCAGGTATTTACATTTATTAAATATCCCCGTGACTCAACGGGATCATTACCCGCAATATCAGATGCACGCCATTTGAGCATATTATCGGTACCATTCGAGAAAGTTAGATTGATATTGACCTCTACCGTCTTACTATCTTTTAACCCTTCCACAGCATGCCAGCTGCTCCAGGTTGAGCCTTTATTTTGTGAGATTTTATATTCGATTGCGGATGCATCAACACCCGAAGTAGTATCTGAGATGTTAATACCAACCTCAACCTGTGCTATAGGCGATATCTCCGAAGAAGATGGGAAGGCACCGGAAAATGTTACGACTTCGGTATCGATCAATATTCTATTAGGATTGCTTATCGCTGGCCCATTACCCAAAGTATCCTTGGCTTTCCATTTAATTAAATTATTCTTACCTTCATTTAAATTAACTACATCACCTGCAATTAGGCTTAATCCAGATTCTAATTCTTTAATTGATTTCCAAGGACCCCAATTCTTACCGTCGTTCGAAGATACCGAGCGCATAATACTTGTACCATTAACCAGTCCGCCACCGATATCGGTAATGTTAATAGTGACAAGTACATCAGAGGTGGTCTGCCAGATCATACCATCGGGTGCAGGGTCCGAGAATGTTACATTATCACCATCGATCCTGATAGAAAAAGTCACACTTGTTTTATCACATTCTGGTGGAATACCACTGAGGTTTATTGTATAAATATAATCATCGAAATATGATGTATTTGGTATAAAACTTTCAATGTGGAACGGTTGCCCCTCCAATGGTGAAGCCGTCCATTTCGTGCCTACTTTATCCCTTAATATGAAATCAATTATATCTTCCGGGGGATAAACCGTTGTAGTATTTTCATAAACCGCTGTTAATCCGGTCCAAATAAATTTTTTGCCACCGCATACAAGCTCTCCATTAGAGATGTTACGGTTATTTTCGTCCTTTACCGATAATGTTCCGTTGAATACAAGATCGTTTTCCACTTGATAGAGGTTCGTGGTTGTAAAACACACCGGAGAGAATATCTTACTCGTTGCAGAAGCTTGGACATCATGGTGAAGTTCATCAGGATAAGTCCAGTTAAAAGTAATATTAAAATCTATAGTCCACCAATGAAAATAATAATATGCACTGCTTGATGGTTTAATTGAAACATAATTATTTGCGTCATTGATTTTTAAAAATTGCCCAGTAATTCGGTCCCATAGAAATTGAACATTTATTCCAAGAGGATCAAGATTTAATGTAACTTTCTCAAGATTTATTTGTGATTCGGTATCGGTTATGTTAATTCTAAAGGTATATGGGCATAACCGAGAATAAATTAATTTTGCCGGTATTTCATTCTTCAATAATGATATTGAATTAATTTTATTATAAGGACTGAAGGAATATTTTTGTACAAAAATATCAATCATACCATTTTTTGTAGTATCATATGCTCCAACGGTGGTGGGAAAATCCGAAGATAAAGTAGTTCCCGAGATGTATACATTGTTTTTCGAATCTAACGAAATACATCTACTATGGTCGTATATAGTCCCGCCTATAAAGGTAGAATATAATAGTTTTGAACAATTTCTATCGAGTTTGAGGATAAAAGCCTCTGTATAATTTACCGATGAATCATAAGCATCCGGTGTAATCGGAAAATTTGCCGATTGAGTCTCACCTGTTATATAAATATCTTCATTTGGATCAAGAATAATATCATCACCCCAGTCATTATTATTCCCACCAATAAATGTTGAAAATATTAACTTTGAACCTGTGTGATTGAGCTTTGATACGAATATATCTCTTGAACCGCCTTGATGAACAGTTTCATAAGCTCCTTGGGTGGTGGGGAAATTTGATGACCAGGTCTCACCTATTACAATCGAATTGCCATTCGTATCTACTGTAATTGCTTTACCAATATCATAAGTGTCCCCTCCAATATATGTAGAATAAATAAGAGATGATCCATTATAATTAAGTTTTAAAACAAAACAATCACCTCCCACAAAATCACCGCCGTTGTATGACGAATCGTTTGCATTTGGTGTGATTGGGAAATTAAATGATGTTGTCGTACCCGTAATAAAAGCATTACCGTTCAAATCTATTGCAATGTCATAGCTTATGTCATACTTACTACCTCCGATAATTGCGGAATATATAAGTGATGACCCATTTGAATTAAGCTTGAGAATAAAGGTATCAGTTGAATAACCATATGTTTCATTATAGGCTCCGGGTGTATGCGGGAAATCCGGTGAAGTTTTTATTCCCGTAATAAATACATTACCGGTTAAATCTGTTTTAATACCATAACCGTATTCATAGCCACTTCCACCAATATATGTGGAGTAATCTAACTTTTTACCACTTTGATTAAGTTTTAAAATGAAGGCTTCTGAAAGACCTCTGATTGATTTATCATAAGCTTCAGGGGTGGTTGGGAAATTTAATGATTGTGTAATTCCTGTCACATATGCATTTCCTTTTGCGTCTACGCTAATATCTAAACCTTTATCTTCATCATCACCGCCAAAATATGTACAATAAATTAAGTTTGATCCGTTATGGTTAATTTTAAAGACATGAGCATCCCAATTACCTCCGGTATATGAAGTCTTATAAGCATTAGTAGTAGTAGGGAAATTGGTTGAATTCGTGTAACCGGTCATATACGCATTACCCGAGGAATCTAAGGCGATGCCTAAACTAAAATCCCAGCCTTTGCCACCTACATAGGTTGAATAATTTAGAAGGGGATCTATTATGAGATCTTTTTCGTGATCATAATCATTTACAACCTGGAAACCGTATTCCAGCTCATTTAATTTAATAAATCTACCCTGAACTTGATGCCGGAATTCTGCTAGATTCTGATATATAACCAGGCTCCCATCAACAATATTTTTAAACTGGGTTTTAATTATTAAATTTCCCAATGCATCGATCTCCAATCCATCTGCACCATCATACCTTATCCTAATTTGTCCAACATCCGCACCGGGATGGATGATGAAATCATATTTTAATCCTTTTTCGCTGGTGTAATATCTTAGATCAATATCATCATACAGATTTTCATAACATATCTCTTGAAAATTTGACACTTCAGTATACCATTTCGACGAGTCGTTCCCGTAGAAGAAATTACTGTAATATCCCAGTTTCTGACTACCCATTGGTCTTACCAGGTTTGCACCCATGAACTCTTGCTTAAGGACCACACTTTTATATTCTATTGCTTCTGGTCGCCAGTCATCACTCGCCAAGTTCGACTCTCGAGTGTAGACTGTCGACTGTTGACTATTAATCGATAGTTCATCCCTGACTTCAAACCACACACCATCATCGGTAAACCATATCTCTCCGCCCTGGGCATAGAAGCGGACAGCGTCATTCTCTAGCTGACCGCAATTTTCAGTGAATGCTTTTGATGTAATATTTAAAAGGTCATTCACCTTATTATTATGAGAATTAAAAGAATTTTGAAGAGTATTTGAATGATAGTTAGTATTATTAAAAAGTTCCTCACCAGATCTAGCTTCCATCGAAATAAAATTAAATAGAAGAATGAATGAAATAACTATAACAATAAATTTTAACCTCATAGATAACCCCTTTAGATAACAATATAAACATGTTCATTGATTTAAAACTTTTCGTTTTACCTGGTATATGTAGAGTATAAAAATGCATATGAGCTTGCCCTCACGATACTTAAATTAACACCCATAAAAAACAATCGTCTTATGTGCCACAGCCCAACATCAACTCAGCAATGCCACAGCCCAACATCAACTCAGCAATGCCACAGCCCAACATCAATCCAGCAGTGCCACAGCCCAACATCAACTCAGCAATGCCAGAGCCCAACATCAATCCAGCAGTGCCACAGCCCAACATCAATCCAGCAGTGCCACAGCCCAACATCAACTCAGCAATGCCACTCCCATCCTCATTCACTCCTTAAACCCCACCTTATCCACTATCGTAAACTCACCGCTAGGTAAAAGGCTCAAGATCTCGTCAACGGCTACATTGAAAAGTTTGCTTAATTCATTTGCCATTGCATTCTTTTTTATGTTGCCCGGCGCCAGGACCACATACGACCGAGCTTGTGCACTGACCGCCTCTACGGGTCCCGCCATGAGCTTAAAATGACCCCGGTAATCTATTGCTCCGACCGCCATTAATAATTCAATATTCCCTACATGGTTTCGTTTACCACGGATCACGAACGCGCCACGGCTTAAAAATTCGCCGCTTTGCGGTCTCTTGCTCACCTGGTCGGGTTTAACCCAGTATGCGGTCCCGGAGCCCACCTTGGCGTTCCAGGCTTTGGAATATATTACGGCGAACCGGCACGCTTCGTCCAGGCTTGACTCGGGTACCGCATCATCCTCGGGTTCATGTTTTATCACCACACTAGCCGCACCAGAGATATCGGCATGAGCGTACCTGTCTTTATCCTTCAAATGCCGTTTAACTACCTGGTCATTGGATCTGGCGTCACGACCGCCAACCACGATATTACCTGAGCTCGTAATGAACCAATGAAATTTCTCGAACCAAAAATGTTTCACTATCTTTTGTTTTGGTTTATACTTCTTCTGCGTTTTCATTTGTCTAGCCAATTGCGCCAGCTGCTCGGTGGTGGACGATAACGCATTCCGGGCGCCCCGGAGTTTCTCTTGCGCATGTTTGCCTTGGTCGTAATAATTATTTGCATTTTCCATCACATTCTTCCGAGTGTCCAGTTTTATTTCAAGCGCCTCGGGATCTGCCGGGTTCTTTACAACCAAGATCACATATCCTTCATGCGGGTTTAGTTCCTTGATGTCATCGGTGTTGGATAATTGCTCGAAGATCTCATCGGGGGCTACTTCGGTTCGTAACCGGTTTATCTCTTTCAATAACTCCTCGCAGCGGAGGTAATTTGCATAAATCGCTTCACCAAGTTTGCGGTTGGATGTTATTTCAGCGGAGAATCGCGTAATCGCGCTGGTTTGTTGCTCGCGCTGGCGTATCAGTCGTGCACGCTCCAGTGCACTTTTCGAATCACCTTTTACGTCTCCGGCTGAAGTTTGTGTGCCAATGTCACCACAACTTGTGCCGCTTGGAATTACGCGCTCAAAAAAATTGTTAATTATAGTATTAAAATCTTCATATTCCTTAGTATATAATTCATCATACAGTTCGAGCGGTAAAGGCACAAAATCAATTTGTTCGGTCATCGTTTCATCATTGAAGATCATAAGCGCCTGTGGATTTGTTCGAACCGTGGTAATGATCGATGTCAGATCCTCGAATAATTTATTGTAAATATCCTGGGGCAACGAACTTGCCTTTAGATTTTTATCAAGATCTAACCGATGGCAGAGCTCCTCGGCGTAGATGCCTGGGATCTGTAAATCCATGATCAAGGTCCTTATCAGGTCCTTTTTGGACGCCGATAATAAATTACAAAACTCGCCTTCGGCTAACGTAGTCGGGTTAACTCGTGCAGGCGGGTACTTGAACTCCTCACCGGCGCGTATGGTACGATAACTCCAGCTCTGCGTAAATAAGGGTTGAACTATTTTACCGGCTTTAACCAGAATAATATTACCATCACCAAAGAGTTCGATGATCAATTGAAATGTTTCTTTTTTTTGGACTTCCAGCACGATTATTCGATCGAATTCTCGTTGAAAAATGTTTATGATCTTACCGTTTTTCAAATGTTTCCGCAGCAGCATGGCGAATGCTCCCGGGGAACGACGCGGAGACTGAACGGACACTTCCATGAGGGATGAGGCTTTCTCTTTGGGAACGGCATATAAATATCTGCCAAGATTGATCTTCAGGTTAATTTGTTGATAGCTGGAGCGTTTACTATTCTCTGCCTCCCCTGGATTCTCGCTGGACGAGTTATTTCCTGAGATTGGTTTCGTGATCTTGATGAGTATCTCTTTTTTCGCCGGTTGATAGATCTTATTGATAAACCCGCCAAATAACATTTCTCGAAGTTCACGCGTCAGTACTATAATATCAAAGCTGGATAACTGGTTCTTCTTCTTCATAGGATTCTGGTAGAAATAGTATTTATAGGCTATCAATATTATGTAGTCAGAAATCTAGGTTTGAAAGTACATTCACTCATCTCTCATATAGAATTATGTGATAATATGTCTGAAACACCATTGGAAGAGTTGCCTTATGTCGGACCCGCAACTGCTGAAAAATTACGCGAAGCAGGTTTTAATGACCTGATGATGATCGCCGTCACCTCGCCAAGTTCACTTTCCGAGTTAGCCGAGATCGGTGAAGGGACGGCTATTAAAATTATAAATGCTGCCCGAAAAGAGATAGACATTGGTGGGTTTGAAACCGGCGATGTATTATTAGAGCGCCGTAAAGATGTTCATAAATTAACCACTGGCTCAAAGGCGTTTGATGAGCTCATGGGCGGCGGGATCGAAACTCAATCGATATCTGAATTCTTCGGAGAATTTGGTTCCGGGAAAACACAGATTGCACATCAATTAGCAGTTAATGCCCAATTAAGCTATGACCAAGGCGGGCTGGAAGGCGATACGGTAATTATTGATACCGAAAACACATTTAGACCTGAGCGAATCGCACAGATGGCACGCGGTATTGACCTGGAGCCCGACGAGATTCTTAAAAGGGTTCATGTTGCCCGTGCATTTAACTCGCATCATCAAATGTTATTGGCTGAGAAAGTAAAGGACCTGACCGAGGAATATCCCATAAAATTATTGATAATAGATTCTTTGACCGGTCATTTCCGAGCAGAGTATATCGGTCGCGGTGCACTGGCGGATAGACAACAAAAATTGAACAAGCATCTTCATGACCTACTCCGGTTCGCCGACATACATAACGCATGTATAGTCGTTACGAACCAGGTCCAGGCTAAGCCGGATACATTCTTTGGCGACCCCACCCGACCCATTGGCGGGCATATTCTTGGACATACTGCAACATTTAGGGTTTATATGCGAAAAAGCAAGGGCGGAAAACGTATTTGTCGTTTGATCGATTCACCGAATCTGCCTGAAGGTGAGGCTGTTATTTCCATTCTAGAAGAAGGAATCAGGGATTGAGCGATTATTACCCTTTATTATTATTGATTTTGGTTCTTCTCCCAATTTTCGTAAGATAATTGAAAAATGATGAATGAAGAGTCTCCTCGCTTGGATAGTTGATAATTTTCTGCGTTGATGCTGGGCGGTGGCACTGCTGGGATGATGCTGAGATGTGGCACTGCTGGGATGATGCGGGGATGTAGCACTGTTGGGATGATGTTGAGATGTGGCACTGTTGGGATGATGTTGAGATGTGGCACTGCTGAATTATCATTGAATTGAAACAAGAAATCAATAACAAATCAGTGTTACAAATCATCATCAACCTATCGGTGCTACATCTAATCAATAACTGATTAGTGCCACAAACCATCTTCAACTAATCTGTGCTACAGTCCATCTGCAACGCATCACCCATTATTTCATTACTCCATCCTGAGATTGTGTCAAAAACTGGAGAAATGGCTTAAATCTTTTTCTTGTTTTCTAATCTAATTAATAAATCATTAAAATACTTACGTTCTTCTTTTGCCACGATCTTACCTTTTATATTCGCAGTGACTTCTATCAATAATTCGGTTATTCTATGGAGATCTTTTTTGGTGGGTTTCTTGAAATCCACATTAAGTTTTTCATATTGTTTCCGGATTATTGGCATTGCAAATTCCATGCCGCCGTTTAACTCACAGAACTTGACAATGATCTCATCCTCGATTTGGAGTATCATTTCCATCTCAGAAGCTTGATTTAAATCATTCCCCAATTTAATCACTTCTATTTTTTATTTTCATCTAAGAATATCTCATTTATTACTAACTCACCGAGTTTAAAAAACGTTTTTATTACATTATCCCCAAACTTTGCACTGGTCATATAAAAATCTGTATTTAACTGCGTAGAAAATGCTTGTAACTCTGCCTCTGTGAAGGCGTATTCACTAGTCAAATCGCTTTTATTTGCTAATATGATCATGGGTATTTGCCCGGTGACCGCTTTTATATGCGATACCCAGTTTGTCAGATTATTTAAAGTCTCTTTTCGCGTAAGGTCACACACTAGCAAGGTGCCTTTCGCACCCTTGAACGCCATCGCATGGATACCTTTAAAATCCTTTTGTCCCAAAACATCCCAGATCGATAATGTCAAGTCGAACTCTGAATCTCTATTCCTGATCATTATCCGTTTTTTACTCACCTTGGTGCCTAGAGTTGTAATATATTTATCATCGAAAATATCCATCACATACCTTCGAATAAGGCTGGTTTTTCCTACCGAGGAATCTCCAACTAAACAAATTTTAACTTTTAATTTGTATGGCTTCTCCATAGACTCAAAACCTAAACAAAAATTCTGATTTCACTAAAAAGTATTCAATATTTAATAGATAATTTTCAATATTGAATCCTCGATAAAAGAATAATAATATTACTCTTATATATTATTTCCTACAGAGTTAATTGATGATGTTTTTCAAATTTTTTTCTTTCTTAAAT
>CBFDAW010000040.1:0-10597 GCA_965602865.1 uncultured Thermoplasmata archaeon | reverse complement strand
AAACTACAGTAAGAAAAACTAGTTTGGGGCATTCTTATTTCGGATTTGTTTAGAGCAGAATATTATGAGCTCATCTTTTTTAGAATATAATAATTTTCTGGCAGGAAAATTTTAATTCTGCCAGAGAATTAATTACTAGAAAATTTTCCATTGAGATTTATTAATGATTCTTGATTTAGAGATTCGAATTTCGTACTTAATGTCTATCACTTTATTTGAAATTCTGCTTGAGATTAACCTTTTTACGTAATATTTTTATTATTAAGTTAGCGCATATGGGGGGAGACCGCTTTGATTGTATAATGAAGTTAATCGCTGGTCCGAGGGTTAGACCGCTATGCAGTGCTATTAATTGAAGTTTTGAATTTGGGATTTTACCTTGCATTTAGATATCAATATAATCATCTTATTAAAAACGCAAAAGAGCAGTAATTAAAATTACACGATGGTGCGAGGGTTCGTTTGAATCTTCACTCCCTCGTACCAGTGATTACCTACGCAAATAAATTGTAACGGTCTCACCAACGATTATTATTATATTAATATCAAAGTGGTCCCGCACCTAAAACGATTAATTTTAAATAAAATTCGAAGTGTACCCAAAAAATTGCACAAATATTTTATCCTTTGAGAGCTATATAATTTACAAACCGGGGGGTTTATTTTATCCGGAGATACGGAACCCAGAGGAGATAAAAATATAACCAAAACATTCAAGGACTTAATTCGAGAGGTACATGATCCGGGAATCTGTGGTCAATGTGGCGGTTGTGTTTCTTTCTGTTATGCTGGGGATCTAGTTGCCATTGAAATGGGCCCGGATGGTAAACCACATTATATCAATGAAGAGAATTGTCTTCAATGCGGAATTTGCTTTTTAATTTGTCCTCAGATCAATATTCTTGATGAAGATATTCAAGCCCAATTCAATTGGGAACCCCCCATGGGCACTTATAAACATGTGGTCAGTGCAAAAACCACCAGCTCGGAAATAATGAAAGCATGTTCTGATGGTGGTGTAGTTACTTCTCTTCTTGTTTATTTACTGGAACATAGATTGATTGATGGTGCAATAGTTTCCATTAGTGAGGGGCCATTTGGCCGTAAACCCATAGTTGCAACCACGAAAGAAAAAATAATTTCTGCAGCAGGCTCACGGTTTATTGGGAAATCTAATATAGAAGAATTAGGAAATTTTACCACTTACTCTCAGACTATGTTCGCATTACGTGATATTAAAAATTTGGATATGCTAAAGATCGCCGTAGTTGGTACACCTTGTCAGATACACACGATTAGGAAAATGCAATATTTGGGTGTAATGCCGGCACATGTTGTGAAATATGTAATAGGATTATTTTGTTTGGAGAATTTTTCGTTTAGTGTCGATAAATTACCAGAAGTCGAAGATACACTGGGTGTTAAGATAAATGATATAAAAAAGATTAATTTAAAAGAAGATTTCGTAATAACAACTAAAAATGATGAGGTTAAACATATCCCCTTATCAAAACTCGAGAAAGTAGCACGCCCAGCATGTTTTGCATGTACCGATTACGCAAACGATTTTGCCGATATCTCCGTGGGAGGCATAGGTTCACCGGAAGGATATTCAACAACGATCATTCGTAATGAGGTAGGTCAGAAGATATATTCTAATGCCTTACGATATGGATTTATTGAAGAACTAGACATTGGTGAAAAACTCGATTTGGGTTCTGGGCTTAAAAGAACAGAAAATGGAGTTTGTCTAAGCTCAAAGGCACGCAAGGACCTAATATTGAAATACGCTACCATGAAGCGACAACGTGGACTTAACACTTTAGAAAAATTACGCACCAAAACAAAGACCTCAGAGCCATCGGCCGGTGATGTTTCCAACCAGGAGCTAGAGCAAAAGCATGAACAAGTAGATATTACCTAAGATTATAAACTTTTCATAAAAAGACCATAATTTTGGTGTGAGAATTGAATTTTCGGTCAACTACTTGGATGAATGTGTGCTTTTTTTCAGGTTTTACCTTAGATACACAAAATAGTTTATTTAATAGTACAAAACTTATTATATAAAAATTATGATACCCAACAACCACGGTTAAAATATAACTACTGGCTATTTCTAATTCACCAAAACATTTTATCACTTCAGATTAAATGTCCATATATTTCGATAATAATTACAAATCAAATTTTCTTAACAGCTATAAAAATTAAAAACACAGGAGTTTGAAAATGACTAAAGGCATTTTGGTAATAGGAGGTGGGATATCTGGCGTGCAAGCCGCCTTGGATTTAGCAGATGCTGGAATTAAAGTCTATCTTGTGGAACGTACATCCAGTATTGGTGGTCATATGGCACAACTGGATAAAACCTTTCCTACCAATGACTGTGCGATGTGTATCTTATCTCCAAAACTAGTTGCAGTAGCCAGGCATCCTAATATTGAACTATTAACTAACTCAGAAGTCATCAAGGTGGATGGTGGAAAGGGGGATTTTAAAGTCAAAGTAATAAAACACCCGCGATATGTAGATGAGGATAAGTGTGTGGGGTGTGGTGATTGTGCAGCTAAATGTCCAGTTAAAGTGCCTAATGAATTCGATGAGGGTCTAGGCACACGTAAAGCTATTTATATTCCATTCCCCCAAGCGGTACCTTTAAAATATAAGATCGATAAAGATAATTGTCTGTTTTTCAAAAAAGGCGTATGTAAGGTTTGTTCCAAGATTTGTAAAGCCGGGGCAATTAATTATGAACAAGAACCACAGGAACTTGATTTGGATGTTGTATCTATAATAGTAGCCACCGGCTACGACCAGATGCATCCGCAACTTAAAAGAGAATATGGTTATGGTCAGTTTAAGAATGTAATCCATACTTTAGAACTCGAACGAATGTTATCCGCCTCTGGCCCAACCACCGGGAAGGTTATTAGGCCATCGGATAATACGATTCCAAAAAAAATTGTATTCATTCTATGTGTGGGTTCGCGAGATATTCACAATGCTGAGTATTGCTCACGTGTTTGTTGCATGTATGCAATAAAAACTGCGGTGATCGCAAAGGAACATGAGCCAGAAATAGATGATATTTCTATACTATACATGGATTTACGCACTTACGGTAAGAATTTCGAAGATTATTATTATCGGGCAAAAGATGAAGTTGGGGTTAATTTTTATCATGGTCGACCCGCTCAAGTAATTGAAGACCCTGAAACGCAGGATTTGATAGTGAGGGTTGGTCACATAACCGAAGAAAAAACTCAAGAGATAAGAGTTAACATGGTAATTCTATGTGCTGCCCTTGTACCCGCGAAAGGATCAGAAAAACTAAGAGAAATATTGGGTATTGAACAAGATAATATGGGATTTTTAAAAGAAAAACACATCAATGGTCGGCCCTGCGAGACCACTCGAGAGGGGGTCTATATGTGCGGTTGTTGCACCGCCCCCAAGGATATCCCTGACAGTGTCGCCGAAGCGTCAGCGGCGGCGGCACATGCCGCAGCGGAATTTGGTCATTACTCGACTCGTCCGGCTCTGGTTGAAAGTAAATCTGAAGAAGTGACTGTACCTGAAGATACACCTAAAGCGGATGTTCATGAAGAGCCGCGCGTGGGCGTGTTCGTATGCCGCTGCGGGATAAATATTGGCGGCGTGGTAAATGTCCCAGAAGTTGTGGAATATGCAAACACATTATCAAATGTTGCATATGCGGAAGAGAATGTGTATTCATGTTCCGATGATGCCCAACGGCACATCCAGGAGATGATCCGTGAGCATAAATTGAACCGAGTGGTAGTAGCCTCATGCACACCACGAACTCATGAGCCGATCTTTCGAGATACTTGTAAGCGCGCGGGTATTAATCCATACCTATTTGAGCTGGCAAATATTCGTGACCAGTGCTCCTGGGTACACATGCATGAACCTGAACTTGCCACTGAGAAAGCGAAAGATCTCGTTCGGATGGCAGTTGCACGGGCAAAATTGTTAGAGCCATTAGAACCAAAAGAAGTGGATGTTAAGCGAAGTGCACTGGTGATCGGAGGTGGTATGGCAGGTATGGAGAGTGCAATTGACCTGGCAAAACAAGGTTTTGAGGTTACTTTAGTTGAAAAGATGGGCTTTTTAGGCGGGCGCGCTGCTCAATTAGGAGAGATGTTCCCCGAAAATGCGCAAGCAGCTGATATACTTAACGAGAAATACCAACTACTTAAAGAGAATAATGTTAATGTAATTACGAAAGCTACGGTAACAAAGGTTGACGGATTTATAGGTAACTTTGAAGTTACCATTACAAAACGTCCTCGCGGGGTTGACATAGAAAAATGTAATGCATGTGGTAAATGTGCAGAGGTTTGTCCCGTTGAATCACCGTATCTTTTTGACCGCAAGATTACAAAACGCCATGCGATCTATGAGTATCCCAACGGTTGGCCAAACGCGTTTAATATAGTGTTTCAAGATTGCACACGATGTGGTGAGTGCATAAAAGTATGTGATCAGGGTGCAATAATTAAGGAGCAGCTTGAGAATCCACATGACGAGGAGATCAAAATTAAGGTAGGAGCAATTACACTGGCAATCGGGGCGGATATGTATAAACCAGGGGGCGAGTATTGCTATGTTGATGACCCGGCAGATCTCACCGGTGAGATCACGGTAATTAGCAACTTAGGCTTAGAACGGTTATTAAACCCAAATGGCCCGACAAAAGGTGAATTTATAATAAACGCTCGCAAACCTAAGAGTGTAGCGTTTATCCTTTGTGTAGGTTCACGTGATCGATTTTGCAAATCACTAACCGAGCGTACTGGTGCTGCTCGTGAGAGCATTGGCGATTGTTCGAGGTACTGCTGTCACACCACCATGAAACAGGCAATTCAACTTAGGAAACAGGGTGTAAATGTCATAGTATTATATGTAGACATACGAACCTACAGCGAGGGCGGCGAAGAGATGTACCGCGATGCGTGTAAGGCGGGGATACAATTTATTAAATATTCATTTGATCGAAAGCCCGTAGTTAAAGATCTGAACGGTAAAGCGGAGATCGATGTTTATGACCAAATCTTAATGGAGACTTTGCGCCTCCGGGTGGATACCGTAATTCTGGCCTTGGGTATGGTGGCACGGTACCCGGATACACCAGATTTATTACACTTGTTAAAGGTCCCACAATGTGGTTCCGGATTTTGTATGGAGAAACACATTAAACTGGCTCCAATTGAGACCAATACTGATGGTATTTACCTGGCTGGTTGTTTGCAAAGTCCGAAGAATATTGCCGAGACCTTAGCCCAAGGTAGCGGTTCTGCAGCAAAGATGAGCATTCCGTTATCGAAGGGAAAAGCGTTATCAGAACCGATCACATCCTATGTTGATGAGGATAAATGCACAGGTTGCGGAACATGTGAGTTAGTGTGTCCGTTTGGCGCGATACGAGTGGATTTGGAGAAGATGAAGGCGTCTACCACAGAAGT
Organism: uncultured Thermoplasmata archaeon; assembly: GCA_965602865.1. Lineage (GTDB taxonomy): Archaea > Thermoplasmatota > Penumbrarchaeia > JAEHCK01 > JAEHCK01 > CBFDAW01. Next base: position 5,108 of record CBFDAW010000040.1, on the reverse strand, counting down.
ATTATGTAAAGGCTGTGGGTCATGTGCTGCCAGCTGTCCCGAGAAAGCTATATCAATGAACCATTTTCTTGACGAACAGTTGATTTCCCAGGGTATTGCCGCGATTACCGAGGAGGAGTCAGGATGAGCGAGAATAATAATGATAATGATCATTCGGAATTAAGCGAAGAAGAAAAGGAAAAGATTAAACGGCTTCGTGATGACTGGAAATCACGCAAGCATACATCCACTCTACCCGCCTGGAAGGAGCTTCAAACTTTGGGGATCGACCTGGCAAAACTTGGACTGCAGGATATAGATGAGGAAACGAAAGAATGGGTGGTCCGTGAATTATTGATTACACTTCGCTGTCATTATTGTGAACGCCGAAGGAATAATACATGTAATTTTCCGATCTGTGTTAGAGGATTATTATCAGGTTATGATATTAAAGATACAATGATAGTGAAAAAATCGAACAAATAGATTTCGAGGTAGAATAATGGAACAAACAGAAAATCCAGAGGAAAAAAGTTCATTTAGACCTAAAATTGTTGGTTTTCTCTGCAATTGGTGTAGCTATGCTGGTGCTGACCTTGCCGGTGTATCACGCTTCCAGTATCCGCCGAATGTTCGTGTAATACGTGTAATGTGTTCAGGTCGTCTCGACCCTGCTATTGTTCTTGAGATGCTGATCCAAGGCGCCGATGGAGTGTTTATCGGTGGGTGCCATCTAGGTGATTGTCATTATATCAAAGGTAATTATTATGCAGAAAAAAGGTATATCATGACAAAGAAATTATTGGCTAAAACAGGTTTAAATCCGGAACGGCTACAGCTCAAATGGATTTCCGCCTCGGAAGGGCAATTGTTCGCTAATACCATGAAAGAAGTAACTGAACTCATCACCAGCCTAGGTCCTTCACCAGTTGGTGGCACTAAACCAGATTTGGATATCCTGGAGAAATTATTAATTATTAGGAATGCCACAGAGGATTATCGATTACGTTTGTTGATCGGAAAAGGAATCAGCCTTATTGAGGATCATAATGTCTATAATGAACAACTGGATTCTGACCGTTTAGAGGAAATATTAAATAATGCAATTGAAGAAGAATACATTCGTAGTAGTATAATGTATCTGACCCGCGAGAAACCCTTGTCTGTTTTGGAAATGGCTGAACAAATCAAAGTTACACCCGAGATAATTCTCCAGCAAGTGGTGACATTAAAAGATCGCGATTTGATTAAAATGGATCACATCGATGGAGATACTCCATATTATATCCTTCAAATCCATGATGAACCGGAAGAATTTCCAGCAATCCCATTGGAAACGCTGGGGGGTGATTAAATGGTTGAGGACACTGAAACCGTACCGCAACCAGAACCTCAGGAGCCACACACAACGCAAGAACCACCATCACAGGCACAAGCACAAGCACAAACTCACCAACCACCATCCCAGCCACCGCAGGAGCACCAGACGACGCAGGTAGAAAAGGCGGCAACGATTGGTACCGTGGGCGCGGTCCTTATTTTAGGTGGCGGTATTTCTGGAATGCAATCGGCTCTTGACCTAGCCGAAAGCGGTTATATGGTCTATCTCGTAGATAAATCCCCGAGTATCGGGGGTGCGATGGCACAATTGGATAAGACCTTTCCAACTAATGATTGTGCAATGTGCATTATGTCGCCTAAATTGGTTTCCACGGGTAGGCATCATAATATTAAATTGATCACTAACGCCTCGATAGAGAAAGTAGAAGGTGATGTGGGTAACTTCAAGGTAACGGTCCGAAAAAAGAACCGATATGTGGATGAGACAAAATGTACCGGTTGCGGCATATGTACGCAGAAATGTCCCGTGGAAGTACCCGATGAATATAACAAAAATTTAAAAGTTCGTAAGGCGATCTATGTTCAGTATCCACAAGCTGTGCCATTAATCTTTAAAATTGACAAAGATTACTGTATCGGTTGCGGTAATTGTGAGCGATATTGCCGTGCAGGCGCTATTAGATATGACCAGGAGGAAGAAGTGCTGGATTTGAATGTAGGTTCAATAATTCTATCCCCCGGCTTCAAGGAATTCGATTTATCCAGAAAACGCGAATACGGTTATGATCGGTTTCCAAACGTGATTTCTTCTTTGGAACTTGAACGCATGTTAAGTGCTACAGGGCCATATGGCGGGATGCTGCTTAGACCATCTGATGGAAGAATTCCGAAAAAGATTGCATTTATTCAGTGTGTAGGTTCAAGAGACAAAAACACGGGCAATACATATTGTTCCTCGGTTTGCTGCATGTTTGCGATCAAAGAGGCGGTAATCGCCCAGGAGCATACACCAGGGCTTGAGTGCACCATCTTCTTTATGGATATGCGCGCGTTTGGAAAGGAGTTTGATGATTATTATATCCGAGCCGAAAAAGAGCATAAAATCAGATTCATCAGAAATAATCGAATTGCCAAGGTCGAAGAGGATCCAGAGACCAAGAATCTGTTGCTTAACTATATCGAGGAAGGTGAATTAAAAGAAGCCGAGTTCGATATGGTTGCATTATCGGTTGGCATGGAAGCGCCAGAGGACGCAAAGGTGCTTGCGGAAAAATTCGGAATCGATTTGAACAAGTTCAATTTCTCAGATACCAATATCTTTACCCCCATGGAAACAAACCGTTCCGGTATCTTTGTCAGCGGTGCATTCTCCGCGCCAAAGGATATCCCCGATAGTGTTGCCCAGGCAAGTGGCGCGGCCGGGAATGTGAATACGGTAATCTCAGACTCACGCGGCTCGTTAATTTCTGAAAAACAGTACCCGAAAGAAATAGATGTTTCAGGTCAGGAACCAAGGATTGGTGTATTCGTATGCCATTGCGGTATTAATATCGGTGGTGTGGTGGATGTACCAAGAGTTGTGGAATACGCAAAAACGATCCCTGGTGTCATCCACGCTGAACATAACTTGTATACCTGTTCCCAGGACACCCAGGAAAAAATTCAAGAGAAGATCAAGGAACATAATCTGAACCGTGTTATTGTAGCTTCGTGTACACCGCGGACACATGAACCATTATTCCAAAATACTATCCGCGAGGCTGGACTAAATGCGTTCTTATTTGAAATGACGAATATTCGAGACCAATGCTCGTGGGTACATATGCACGAGCCTAAATTAGCTACTGAAAAAGCCAAGGACCTGGTCAGAATGGCGGTATCCAAGGCGAGGTTAATAGAGCCATTACAGCGCAAACCAATCGAGATTACCCCAAGTGGCCTGGTCATTGGCGGTGGTTTGTCGGGTATAACCGCGGCACTTGCACTTCGAAAACAGGGCTTTGGTGTACACTTGGTTGAACGCGAGGCAGAGTTGGGCGGGCATTTAAAAAGCCTATTTTACACATTTAGGAACGATGACATTCAAAAATACCTGAAAGAACTTAAAGAACAAATTGAAGCGGATCCGGAATTACATGTATACAAGGGTACAATGATTAAAGAAATTACTGGTTGTATTGGTAAATTTATCACTACTATAGAACAAAACGGTGAGGAAAAGAAATTCGACCATGGTATTATAATAGTTGCTACGGGTGGTAAGGAGTATACACCAACGGAATATTATTATGGCCAAGATCAACACATCATTACCCAGCTCGAATTGGAAAAAATGCTCGCTAAAAATGAGATAGGCGATGCGAAAAAATTCGTGATGATACAATGTGTAGGCAGCCGCAAGGAAGAGCGACCATATTGTTCGAGAGTTTGCTGCACCGAAGCCGTTAAAAATGCATTGAAAATAAAAGAAACCGTTCCGGATGCTGAAGTTAATATCTTATTCCGCGATATGCGGACTTATGGGTTTAGGGAAGATTTCTATACTGAGGCTGCAAGAAAAGGTGTTCATTTCATAAGATATTACGAAGACTCACCACCTACAGTAAAGCTCGAGAACGGTAAAGTGAACGTTTTTGTTAAAGAACATTTGATTGAAGAATTATTACATTTATCACCGGATTATTTGGTATTGAGCACCGCTACGATTCCAGACCCAGAAAATGAAACATTATCTCAACAATTGAAGGTTCCCTTGAGTAAGGATAGATTCTTTCTGGAGGCACATATGAAGCTTCGTCCCGTGGATTTTGCAACCGAAGGCGTATTTCTATGCGGTTTGGCGCATTCGCCGAAATTCATCGAAGAATGCATCTCCCAGGCAAATGGTGCGGTTGCACGGGCGGTCACTATATTATCTAAGAAATTTATAGAGGGCGAGGCTACAATATCTGTAGTCAATGAAATCAAATGTATAGGTTGTGGAACTTGTGTAGAGACTTGTGAATACGGTGCACCTGAGCTAACCAAACGCGATGACGGTTCATTGGTTTCGCATATAAACGAAGCCCTGTGCAAAGGCTGTGGGGCGTGTGCGGTTGCATGTTGTAACGGGGCGATTACGACCAAGCATTTTGATAACCGTCAGATTATGTCCATGGTTGAAGCGGCGTTATTCGAACCAAAAGTATCAAAAGTGTCGGAAGCCGTAGCTGAAGAGTCCACGGGCTCGGATGAGACACCAACGCAGGAGGCGGCATAATGGAGGGTGCGGTTAATAACGGTGAATTAAAAAATGATGCAAATGTCGATTCTGAGTCTGCGGTATCCAAGGACTTTAAACCCAAAATAATTGCATTCTGTTGTAATTGGTGCTCGTATGCAGGTGCCGACCTTGCAGGGGTTAGCAGGCTCCAGTACCCGCCAAATGTGAGAATAATTCGTGTATTATGCAGTGGCCGAATAGAACCGGATTTTGTACTACGCGCCTTAGAATTAGGTGCGGATGGAGTTTTGGTGACGGGCTGTCATCCGGGAGACTGCCATTATATTTCAGGTAACCTGAAGGCAGAAAAACGGTTTAAGATGTTGACGAAATTACTGGATGTGCTGGGGATTGACACACGTCGTGCACGGCTGGAATGGATTTCGGCATCTGAGGGACCGAAATTTGCTAACACTATTACAGAGTTTGTAGAACAGATAAAAGAATTAGGGCCAAATACATTTAAAGGTGGATTTAATATCGAATAACTCTTTACGGGTGAAAAAAGATTTATATGAAAGTAAAA
>CBFDAW010000039.1:0-10615 GCA_965602865.1 uncultured Thermoplasmata archaeon | reverse complement strand
TTTTTTTGTTTTTAGGTTTTGGTGTTTTCTTGGTGGTGTTTTCTTGGGACAGAATATTGTAAGATTAATAATAAATGATTTCTTACTTCACACCTTAATATGCATTTATTTATCAAATACGGTCGATAATATTAGCACATTAAAGCGGGATAAATTCTCAAGTGGAGCCAATTATCTTTATATATATGATTATTTAACGCATAGGTACAGGAAAGATTGATATAGGAATTAAAATATTAATAGGGAATAGGGCAATGTCCCAGAGTCAAAAATAGCTAATAATTACTCTCGAAAATGCCCAATTCCAGCTCGGAGCCGGTAATATGAGAAAGATTATCTCAGGATTATTTATTATTTTATTATTCTTAATCTCAAGTCTGGGTGCCGCTAGTATGGGGTTTTCCAATAGTGAACAGCTGGATAGCGCTAGAGCCAATAGTTATTCAAATTTTTCAAAATCACCTTCCGGAAAATCAGGTCCCTTGGATCATTGGGAAGACCAAATCGTAAAAAATGATGTCTGGTTGACATACTCCAAAGATTTTAAGGATAATAATGAAAAATTCTACCTCACCTTTGACCCCCCGCAAATCATTGACGCCGAGAAGTATTCTATCCTCCTAGTGCCAGAATGTAGTTATTTCACCGCCGGTAGTGTTCCAATACTCCCATATCGTGTGGTTACATTTACGTTTCCACCGGGAACTGAAATTACAAATGTGAACCTTGAGCCGGTCAATCCGGATTATGCTTCCGTGTCCAAACCGATCCTACCTGCTCAACCAACCGTACCCATAGTTGAAGGGTACATGGAAAATTTCGATTCTGAACCAAAAATGGACATGGGAATCTATAAAGTTGACGGAATGTACCCGGAAAATTGGTATAAATACTCCACCGGCATGGGTTTAAATCCCCATAACAACGAGCGTGAGCTATTTCTAACCGTCCATGTGTATCCGGTTCGGTACAATCCGGTTACCACTGAAATTACCTACATAACATCGGCAGAATTGAAAGTTAGTATAGATGCCCCCTCGGTAACAAATTTGCCAACCCACACTCGAGCGGGTTCAAACCAAGAATGCCGTGATACTACACATGATATGGTCATTATTTGTACGGACAGCTTTAAAAATAACGAGCTGGTTCAGTTTGCCGACCGAAAAACTTCAACGGGTGTGGATTCTATCATCATTACAATAACAGATATAACCAGCGAGAAATATTTTACATGCCAGGGAAGGGATACTGAAGAGAAGATCAAATATTTTATTTACAATGCTGTAAAAAGCTGGGACATAAAATATGTATTATTAATAGGCGATCATGAGGTAATCCCAACCAGACATACACACGTTAATGATGGTTTTCCGGATCAAAACGAGGCTTCGGACCTATATTATGCTGATGTTTTCGATTCAACAAATAATTTTTGCGACTGGGATGATGATTCTGACGATAATTTTTCTGAATACAATGGGAACAATATCGATAAAGTAGACCTATATCCAGATGTTCATTTAGGCAGATTTCCCGCTTCGAATGTAGGCCAACTCGGTACATTAATAGATAAAACTATAAATTACGAATATACGGCAATTGGTCAAGAGTGGTTTAATAATGCTATATTATGTGGTTTAGATACGTTTCCGGGTGGTACTCCAGAAGGCGAATATTTATCGGACCATATTGCAGAGCATTATTTATTGGAGTTTAATGTCACAAAACTTTACGAATCAGATAGTACATTAACGACGCAAAATATCATAACAAACATGAATAACGGTACGGGCTTCACGAGTTTCTCTGATCATGGCACACATGGTGGCTGGGGTGGTAAATTTTCGAGTTCCGATATGAAATCGTTAACCAATGGGAACAAGCTACCATTCATAAATTTTGATGCTTGTTTAACCGGTGAATTTGATTCTGATCCCGATTGTATCGCCGAGGAAGCCATCTTAAACCCGAACGGCGGCGCAGTGGCGGTAGTTGCCTCATCTCGAGTTGCATACGGTTCATTGGGACCCAGCCATATCAATAGCGTTTCTGGTTACCTTAATGTCAGGTTATATCATAATTTTCTTGAAACCACCGAGGTCGCCGGTGAATTACTTACTTATTCTAAAATAGATTACCTGAGGAATGTTGGCTCAGACAGCGCATCGAATTTCAAAACACTTGTGGAATTTAATTATTTTGGAGATCCCAGTTTATTACTTGGTGGTTTGCCAACTGCGATTTTTAATTTAGAATGTGAGGATAATACCAGTACCGTAAAACCCGGAGAGAGCACGGAATATAATATCCAAATTGAAAATACAGATATTCAGTCACGCCAGATACAATTATCCACTTTCGGATTGCCACAAAACTGGGAAGCCACAATCTCAGAAGATTTATTATTGCTCAATCCGGATCAGATATCTAATGTGACTTTGACCGTAACCGTGGGACCAAAAGCACTTGCAGGGTCTCAAGGTAATGTTAAACTAATTGCCTCGCTAGCCAATATAGACCGTACACTTTGCACTGAGACCAAAACAATTGTTGGACGCATATATGGGATGGATATATTAGCAAATAAGCGCACCAATGCCTCGGGCTTCGTGTATCCTGGGAAAAATATTAATTTCACATTCCAAGTGTATAACCTGGGGAATGACGATGATACTATAACCTTGGATTGTAAGCAGATCCCTGAGGAAGGGGAAATCATTCCGCCTGAAGATTTTTGGGACTTTCATTTCTCAAACTCGCCAGTTATCATTCCTCCATTCTCCGAAAAAGAAATTATTGTGCAAATATCCGTCCCAACCAAAACCGTTGCTAGAAATTATAATCTAAGTGTAAAAGCTAAATTGGCGGGGAATTCGATTACCAAAAGTTTGGATTTGAAAATCACAGTATTTCGTGTTTATGGTGTGAACATTACATGCCCAGACCATGTGAAGACCACCGATCCAGGAGTTAATCTTACTTTTCAAACCGTTCTTGAGAATGAAGGTAACCATCGTGAATCATTCTTATTAAGAATTCCACAATTACCCCACCACTGGAAAGTGGCATTCCAAACCAGTACCGAAACCAATGATACATTATCGGTAGCGCCGTTTTCGAAAATTAATGTTGATGTGGTTTTGAGTGTACCCCAAGTAACGATTGTTGGGGATTATAATATGACGGTAACCGTTCAATGTTTATATGTAGGTCATGTAGTAAGCTCAGGCACGAGTTTGAATGTTTCGGTGAATCGTATATATGGAATTCTTCTTAATACACCAATAACTCAAATGACATCTGAACCCGGTGAATCTATTTATTTCTTTTTGGAATTGATGAATTTAGGTAATGATAAAGATTCAGCAAACATTGAGATAATTAACCGCCCGGAAAATTGGGAGATATTAATAGACTCCATGTATGATATCCTTATGGCTGCCAATAGTAAACTGTATATTGGAATAAACATAATCCCTTACGAACACGCATTAGTTGGAAAATACGATATCAATTTACGCGCGGTTCTTGCTAGTGATAATTCGAATTCTGACCTTAGACTAAATGTTAATATTAGCAGACTTTCAGGGATAAACATGTCATGTTTTGATTCACCAATGAATATAAGCACTGGAATAGTATCAAATGTGCCAATTCATATCAATCATTTGGGTAACGAGAAGGACTCTGTTACATTATCTATTCCAAATCAAATACCAGATTGTTCCGTGATTCTAAAAGATTCCGAACCAATTTCATTAAAAGCGTTTGGTGAAAAAGATATCGAATTGGAGATAACAGCAAATAAATCAATAGTTGCAGGTATCAAGACCTTACCGATCAATGCTATGCTAGAAAGCACAGGTGAAAATTATACTTATAACTTTAAATTCAAGATCAGGCAGTTCTACGGGATTACGCTGAGCGCGGCTAAGAAACGAATTAATACTCAGCCAGGGACCGAGATTAAGTTCGATGTTATATTTTATAACACCGGTAATGGCGAAGATACATATACCGTAATGATCGAAGGTATCCCCTCAAACTGGCGGATCAATTTCCCAACCAGACATGCTATTACCTTAAAACCATTCCAAAACATAGAAAAAACGATGTTTCTGAATATCCCTTCGGGGGAAAGCTATCATGAGGTGGACATAGAAGTAAGGGTATTATCCACGGGTGATAATAAAACCAATGCACGATTAGAATTGACCGCGGCAATCGAAGAAGAAAAATTCATGGTCATGGGTTTGAACACGGAAATATTTGGCGTAACACTGGTGGTAATTATTATTGTCATTCTATTGCTTTTTGTGGCGTTAATAAAAAGGCGATCAAAGAAGCGATCATCAGAAGAAGCGCGCCGCCCTGGGACCGTATCTCATGTCATGGATTACACCACGAGTTCAGATGGTTCACAAGTACAGTGGAAAGATCCTGGGGCGCTGCCGGCGCAGTATAACCCACCGACACCCATAGTCGTAGATCAACCCTTTGAGTTACAGGTCCAACAACCAAAAACTTACCGGCAACTAACATATTCCAATTCATCAAATCAAGATCATGATCAACCACTAACATATAATAAGATAGACTCATTATCTTATGATAATTTAGCCTCGTTGCCGGCACCACTCAAACCACTATTACCCCCGTCACAAGAAGAAATTGAGTATACTCCGCCTGAATTAAGATCGTCCGATGAAATAACTAAGGAGGAAACGCAGCTCCTGGAACAATTGGATGCTGAGCTCACGGCAGAATCATTGGCACTAGCTGAGGTTGAAGCTGATGCCGAGGCTAAAAAGAATGCGGTTAGTGTTGACGAAGTACCAACGTATCATGAAAACGATGAATTTTCTATTGATTTTAATCGTCCAAAACACGGTGTTTCTGCAGCTGATAAACTTGAGGAAAATATTGAAGAATAAATTTCTTATACTATTTATTTGAATAGGTAATAGATAAATCGATAGCAATTTATTTTTATAATTTTTCAGGCGTAACAATTAATTATCATTTATACTTTAGTGGAAATATTATGACCGATTCCGATGAGTTTCATTTTAACCATGAAGGATTAGAACCTTCAGATATAGATAATATAAAGAAGTTAATTTCGCATTATTTTAGTGTTTATGATATACGCTGGAGTGAGCGGACCGCTGCCTTTTATTTTACTTACCCTAAAGACGAAGGTGAACTCGAGCAAAACTTCGAAAACCTTCGGCTTAGATTAAAATCCGAAGGCTTGATCCCACGAATTGCCAATGAAAGCGGAGAATATATAATCTATGTGGTAAAAGCTCCGAGGGTTAAAAAACGAAGTATTTGGATCAATATACTTTTAATAATTATTACAATCATTACCACAACCTGGGCGGGGTCGATTTTATGGTATGAACGCTCGATGGTAATTGAAAGCGACTATGATATAATAACCCCATTATTGACCCCGGATTCGGTATTATTCGGTTTTCTCTCGTTTGCATTACCATTAATGCTAATATTGGGCACCCATGAAACCGCCCATTACTTTGCCGCAAAACGACATAATATTGATGCATCATTACCATATTTTATACCGCTGCCGCCACCGTTTATACTAGGTACAATGGGTGCATTTATCAGCATGCGTGAGCCAATCTCTAATAAGAAAGCATTATTAGATATTGGTGCAGCGGGCCCGATCGCCGGATTTCTTGTGTCAATTCCCGTTCTATTAATAGGTTTTACTTTGGAAAATCTGAATCCTGTGGCAATCTCAAACTTACCTTCAGATGTTTATATTTTTAATGAACCTCTATTATTCACAAGCCTACGATTCTTTTTCCCGACACCGGAAAACAGTTTAATGCATCCCACGGTCTTTGCAGGTTGGGTGGGGTTATTCGTTACTGCATTGAATCTGCTCCCCGGTGGCCAACTGGACGGCGGGCACATCGCAAGAGCACTCTTGGGTAATAAAGCACGATTTCTAAGCTTGATGGTGGTGGTTACGTTGTTTATATTATCATTTATTACTCAATTTATGCTGTGGATCATTTTTGCATTTTTTATCCTATTATTGGGCACCTCACATCCGCCACCATTGAACGACTTTACACCGTTAGGCACTAAACGGCAATCTATTGGCGCATTATGCATGGTTATGTTATTAATCTGTATACATTATGCACCTATTATTGTGGTGGAGATCCCGCAGAATGATTTTGAGTTCGAATGCGAGAATGCTAATCAAGTGGTTGATATAAATGGAACGGCATTTTACCTTATTGAAGTTACCAATACTGCGGATGAGGAGGGATATATGGAATTCAACTATACCGCATATTCCAATAATACGGATCTAGCGGATTGGAGCACGGAGATTCAATTGAAAAGGATAAAATTAGGTATTGTTATAACCAATCCGGACAAGTTTAAATTGAAAGCCAAGGAATCATTCTTGATCTGGGTAAATGTTACTCCAAATCCAAATGTTGGTTATGGGGGTAAGATTCAACATATTTTTAACATTACATTCTCGGGAATGATTAAAAATACAGAAACCTATACTATCCAAACCCAAGTCGGAACGTTCGACCTGAACACTTTAGAACGAGATAATAACCTTTTTACGGGTTATACACGTAATATTAATATCTCGGCGACAAACCTTCTCAACCAAACGAATAATATTACATTAAATTATACCTTGATCCTCTCAGCCAATGAGGGCGCGCAAGATTGGGTGATTGAGCTGGATAAATACGATCTAAGTTTAGCCCCACTCGAGACTACTTATTTTTTCTTGCATATCACTCCTCCTGATAATACCAAACCAAAAACCATGGCGGAGATTGAGCTTTTAGGTATTTCTGAACTAAATTCCCAAGCATACGAAACCATAAAATTCTATATACAAGTAAAATAAAAAAATACTTCGCCAAAATAAAAAATGCTTTGTAAACAGTATACTAACAAACGCATTTTTTATTAATATTTGAAATATAATTTAGAAATCAATAATATTAAATACGACAGTAAATCTATTCTAATTTATGCAAAATAAAATTCAAAATGGAAATTTCCATTTATTTATAATTTTTATATCCGTCCTTCTAACACTAGTGATCCTTTTATTAAATTTCAAACCGATTATTGTATCTTTACAATCAGATTGTGAATCTTTTAATGATACCGATCCCGTAGTAATACAATTACCTGATAGTTATTTTGAGCGAGGTACTCGAGCAAATAATACTAGTTCGGAGAGCGATTTCAGGATTTCCAATAGCACCATTTTGGACAACAATACCGGCTCGCAAAACAGTACCTCATCCACAGAAAGTATGATCTGGTGGACCTTTCGTGGTAATCATGCAAACACGGGCACCACCACCGACTCAGGCATCCCCCTTTCCAATGACACACTCTGGGTATATGATGCAAATAATGCAATAAAAACTTCACCGGCGGTGGTTGATAGCCGTGTATATTTTGGCACGTCGAATGGTACTGTAATTTGTCTCTCCCAGGCAAATGGCACTGAGCTCTGGCGTAAGACTCTGGAAATGCAAACAATAGATTATTCCTCACCATGTATTAACGGTGAGAGGTTAATTATAGGCACTTTAGAGAATCGCATATTCTGTCTAAATTCGAGTACTGGGAATATTATATGGAATATATCCACTGATGGCGAAATCCATTCTTCACCCAAGATCCAAAACGAGATGGTTTTTATAACTTCATATGACGCCAAGATTTATTCATTTAATCTCACTACCGGAAAGGAAATATGGAATCATTCGACGTCGGGATGGATTCACACTTCACCTGCAATTTGGGATGGTAAAATATTTTATGGTGGCTGTGATGGGCTGCTTCACGCAAACTATATAGGGAACGGCTCTAGTGCATGGGAATTTAATACTGATAATTATGTAGTGACTTCTCCGGCGGTACACTCCGGTAGAATTTTTTTCGCGACACGTGATGGACATGTATATTGTCTAAATGCAAAATCAGGCGAATTACTGTGGGATGACACCATCAATGGTATTATCGAATCCTCACCAGCAGTCTCTGACGAGCAAGTAGTTATTGCCGATAAGAATGGTAAAATCCATTGCTATGATAAAATGACAGGTGAATTAATATGGAATTTTCAAACCAAAGGTGAAATCTATTCCTCGCCCGCGATAGCGGAAAACAAGCTAGTGGTTGGCTCAAACGACCAGCATATTTATTGTCTGAACCTTAGCTCGGGAGAACCACATTGGAACTTTACCACCGGCAAAATGGTAGAATCGTCCCCGGCTCTTGCGTATAATCGTGTATTTATCGGCTCGGATGATGGAAAGCTATATTGTTTTGGAAAAAAACCGTCGATTTCGATACTCACCCCAAAGTACCTACAAGAGTTCAATACTTCAAATATAGAGCTGAATGGTAAAGCCAGTACGGATGCCGGTTCAATAAAATATATCGAAGCTAGAATCAATTCCGGTTCATGGTTAATGACGAATGGCACTACAAATTGGAATATCACTCTTAATTTTTCTAACTTAGAAAATGGTTTACATATACTCTCATGTCGCGCATCCGATGGTGTGACTTATTCACGAATAGCGTCAATTAATATAATATTGAATCTAACTAATCTAACCCAAAATGAAACGCCTGAGCGATCGATACCTGAAGTAAGCCTTATTGGACTACTACCTCAACAAAATGTAATTTCCTCCATGCTAACAATACATGGCAATGCAAGTGTAGCTAATGGTACAATAAAATATGTAGAGGTGGAAATCGATTCTGGTTCATGGATGATGGCGAACGGGACATCAAACTGGAACATAAATCTAAATTTGTCCAATTTAGAAGATGGTCTGCATTTGATCTCATACCGTTCATTCGACGGTATAACCTATTCGGAAGTGATGTCGATTAACATAAGTTTGAACCTGACTCTGGAAGATGGTATACTCCCCGATGGTGGAGGCGAAACTAATGGTACGGAATCTCAGGACAACGAAGAAGAATTTACCATTAGCCCTTTTGCACTAAGTGTAATAATAATAACAACTTTTTTAATAATTATTATTGCCATTGTTATTTATGGCAGAAGAAATCGTATTAAAAAAAATAATTTCTAAATTATATCGTAAATTTTAATTAAAGCTAAATTATATAGTCTAAACCATGGCTAAACAGAATAAAGAAATTGATGATGGTTCAAAAAAAGCGCTTCTTAACGCTTCAGAGTTCTTTGATTTACGAATCAAAGACGCAATGAAACAACGTTCATGGGATATCCCGATCATAGAAGCGGACAGTGAGATATTAGATGTAATTGCGATACTATGCACCAACGATCATGTTTGGGTGGTGGATGACCTGAAAAATAAAAGAATAGTAGGTGTAATCACCGAGCATGATATATTGCATGCTTTGAGACCAATTAAAAGGCACAGATTTTTCGGCATGCCCTCACGAAAAGGCATGGGATTATCGTTGTTCGAGACAGCAGAACATATCATGTCTCATGATCCGATCATATGCACACCTGATGAGAAAGTCAAAGATGTACTTCATACCATGGAAGCCCACGGTGTACGACGGATTCCTGTGGTTAATTCCGAAGGAAATGAGATAATTAGTGAAGTCACAGTTCATCAACTGATAAAAAAATATTACGCTGCAATTAAACCTCTGTGTGATATTTGTGGTTCTAGTGAATGTACAGTTAAGGAATCGAACAAATCGTAAGCTAATAATTATGGAATTTCAATGAAGTTTTTTATAAATAAATGTAAACCTTAATTTGAATAATAATGTTATTTATAATCTATCATATTAAGATAATCTATGAACGTTCGGGTCGGAAAAACCTATGATACCAACAAATCTACTATTATATCTGGGAATTGCATTAATTCTTGGTTTCTTACTGGGTAAAACTACAAACTGGCTTAGACTTACTGCCATTGTAGGCTATCTACTTGCGGGTATAATTCTAGGCCCAACGATGAATCTAATCATGGAGGATAGTTTAACCTCTGATACAATGAATATAATTGTGGATGTTACCTTGGGTCTTGTGGGATTCATTATTGGTATTGGTTTTACTAAAGGGTTCTTGAGACGCTTTGGTAAGATGGCTGTTGCTATCGCAATTATCCAATCCACCGTCACATTCGCAATAATAATGGTTTTTGCAACCATTTATACCCGGGACCTGAGCTTAAGCTTAATACTTGGTGTTGTTGGTCTGGCTACGGCGCCTGCTGGCACCGTTGCAGCTATTCATTTAGCCCGGGGGAGGGGTGAATTAAGCCGGATGACAATTGCAGTCGTTGGTATAGATGATGGGATCGCAATTATTTATTTTGTATTTGTCCTGGGTATTGTAAAGTTCCTAATGGGCGGTGAACTTCCAATCCATGAGCTTATTAATATACCATTGATCGAGATTGGTGGGGCGGTATTATTAGGCATTATTTTTGGAGGCATATTAGCATATATCGGAAAATTGGTTAAACATAGAGAAGATATTTTCATAATAGCTCTTGGCTTACTTTTTCTGTGCATCCTTGATTAAGGCAACACGTTGATGTTATCC
>CBFDAW010000038.1:0-10646 GCA_965602865.1 uncultured Thermoplasmata archaeon | reverse complement strand
TTTTAATGAATTTATTTATTGCAGAAGGACTTCGAAAAGGAATACCTGGGATTTTCATTTTAACTGATAAATCACCATCAGAGATCCGAGACGGATTAAAACTTGTGCTGCCTAAAATCGAGACCTATGAGAAGAAAGGGTTAATGAAATATGTAGATGCTTATTCCAAGAGTATGGGTATTGATGTGGAAGAGGCTAATTCTGTTTTAATAGAAAAACCAACCGATCTCAATGAAATAGGTATGGCAGTGGCTAACTTACAAAAAAAGATCCAGAAAGATCATAAATATCACAAAATTGCCCTTTATTCAGTATCAACGATCATGGCATATACTGAGGCTATGACTACATTTAGATTTTTACAATCGGTAACGAGCCGTAATAAACGTTCTGGGGCTATCTAGTTATATTGTATGGATCATGGTATGTTTAGCGACTCTGATGTGCAAACTTTAAAACATTTAATGAATGGCATTGTCGAGTTCAAGGTTGATGATTTAAAATCATTTTTACGTGTTGAAGGAATTTGTGATGTACGTACTCGTGGTTGGATTGAATATTCTCATACAACAAAGACATTTGCGGTTGACCATATCAGGTAATTACTAATCACCAAGGTAGTTACTTTTAAATATTTGGATATCTTTATGATAAGTAGGTGATGAACTTAAATAAAGAGGATCTAATTACACCAAAAATTTACATTACTGGTATTTATAAAAAATTTATAATGAAGATTAGGATTTGGATGGAAAATGATTGTATAATTCCATATTAATGGAATATATTCTTGCAGCTTTTCTGGAAGAGAGGTGTCGCTGTATGTCTCCTCTAATTAAAAATTTGGGAAGAAAGAGTCTTTGTATTATAACGACATTGTGTTTGATTTTCACAGGTTTTGTCTCTATAAACCTGATGGAAGAATCGACTGCACCAGTTGTAGTAGATGGTTATGGAAACTTAAGCGTAACCCTTGGAGATTCGTATGTAATAAAGGATTATCCACCTACTTACCCGGCTAAATATGGCAATATCCTAGTAGATGGTAATAGCTACCTTACTATTTTGAACTCCACACTCGAGATAAAACCGGATAGTTTTATTAATGTAACTGCGGGAAGTACTTTACGCATTGAAAACTCTGTAATTACCATAGACATTAATTCTATACAAGTCACATATGAACTGTTCTTTCAAATACAAAATTCAGTCTTTGAAATTATCGATTCAACAATATTATTTCCGGGTGTTTTTAATCTAACATATTCCAACTTTTCTGCAGTAAATTCAGTGTTTGATCAATTGGTAACTCCTGCCAATTTAGGCTCACCATATTTAATCTTTAATTCAAGCAATGTATATTTTGAGGATTGTGAAGTTAATAATTTTAGGAAAGATTATGATATAGAATTATACGGAAGTACAAATTTTACTGCAATTAACACATACTTTGATTTGGATTTTATTGGTCAGAGTGTAATGCATGTCGACCATTCCTCACGCGCCGAGCTATATGGTGTAACAATAAACCCCGGAGGCTGGCCATATTCTGATACACCCATAGAGATTTTAAATACCAGTGCTTGGGTAAATATTTATCGCTGGCTATATTTAAATGTCACCGATTTATTGAACATTCCCCTCGGCGCCACAACCGTATCAACAAAGAACCTCAACCTGAATGAATTTTCGCCGATACCTCGCCAGTGCATCCTGGATTACCTGGATAAAGGAAATATTTCCGATACCGAATATAATATAACCAACTCATCGGGATATGTGATATTACCTTTAATAACAGATAATTTAACCTATTCGAGTGTGCCAAACTCCATCTTCGTGGGAAATTATCACATTACTGCGTATTATGATCAATACAGTACCTCCATGAATGTTGGGCTAGATTCATACCCTATAATACTTGCAGGAGCAAATAATCCAAAAATGACTTTAAAATTCAGCGATTTACTAATTTCACCTAAAAACAATACATATTTCGACAAATCGATTTCCGATATCGAAATCGATAGTGGTATTGGAACCATCCGTGATTCTGTTTACCAAAAGCCACAAGGTGGCGTGGTTGACATGACCTTTGGCCAACAGGGAAATATCCGGATTGGCGGAACCGGTACACTCAACTTACTCTCCACCGGTTTGGGAATAGAACAGGACGCCAATCATAAATATTATATTTTAATAGAAGAAAATGGTAAAATTAATTTAGAAGACCAATCCGCGATTATGGATGGTGTCGTAACACCTGGGCAATATCCCGTTAATATATATGTAAATGATTCATCTGAAATGACATTGAAAGAAGGTAGTGTTTTCAAGAACATAGGTGCGTTAGGTATTTTTAGAAATTCGAAGATTACTTTTGACAATAGTGAAATTCATGGCGGATTGTTATATGCGAACGGAGTAAATCGGAATTTAATTATTAAAGCTCAAAATCAATCTAGGATAAATATGAGTTCATTATCATTATCAACTGCAGATGTTACTCTGGAAAATACTAACATTTCGACGAATTCTATACCAATAATGAGTAATATTGACCTGGATGCTTCGAACTGTACATTTAATAAACATCTTACATTCACCAACGGTTCGGCTGTAAAACTTAAAAATGTTACAAAACCTGATTTCTTTAATATCTCTGCTAAAGATACCTCATTAATCGAGGTCTATTGGTGGCTAACCGTAATCGTCAAAGATTCACAAGGTAATCGCCTACAGGGAGTTAAAGTCACGGTAAGGAATTATACTAAAAACGCTGTGTTATCAACGACACCTTACGACGAGGGATATACCGATGAAAATGGCGAGTTTACACTGGTTACTTTGGGCGGTTTAATCTATTTTGACCCTGTGTCTGGTAAATGCCGCCGCCAGTATGGTGGGATTTATGGCAACTATAATATAACCGCAAGCTTTGCAGGAAGTATAGGTTCACCATCGAGTAGAAGTACCGGTAATGTCCATGTTTTCGGTCAGAATCAGGAGTACGAAATTATTATACCGGGCGGACCTGATCTGGTCATAGAATCCGATGATATTAGTTATTCACCGGATACTGGTATTAAAGGCGAAAGAGTCTATGTAAACGCTACGGTACATAATCAAGGTAGTTTCAATGCCTCCAATATAAGAATAGAATTTTGGGATGAAGATAGAGATACACAATTAGGTGATACCAAAACTATACCTAATTTAGAACCTGGTCAAAGTAAAAAAGTCTCGATCATTCAATATTTCCTTATCGAAGGTGAATATCGAATTAAGGTAGAAGTTGATCCGGATAACGAAATTGGTGAAACCAATGAAAAGAATAATGTTGCGAATAATACTATTACCGTCCTTAATCTGGATAAACCGGATCTTACTTATGTGGCAAATTCATTATTCACAACCCCCCCAAGCCCTATTTCGAATAGGTCAAAGATTACAGCAAGTGTATATATAAATAATATAGGCAATGCAGAATCTGATAGTTTCAGGGTTCGATTTTATGCATACTATATAGATTCCAAACCAGAAATTGAATATTGGAACAGTAGTGATATAATAGTTGGAGGTCTCGCCACTGGCGAAACGACTTTAGTTCAATCCTATACCCAATGGGAAATTAATAGAACCGGTAATTATCGTCTTGAAGCAGTAATTGATGTTTCAAACCAAGTTGAAGAATGGAATGAGGAAAACAATACGATAACTCGACTCATCGAGGTCGTGGTTGGACCGGATTTAACGGTGACTAGCATAGGATTCATACCAAATCCGCCGATCACTCGCGAAAAGGAATTTGCTATTACAGCGACTATCGTAAATGTTGGCCCATCAAATGCCACTAATATCAATGTAAGTTTCTATTTGGATACTACTAATGAAGATGATCTCATTGATATGGTTATGATTAATTACTTAAATTCATCAGAATCTAAGAATGTTGAGATTTTCACTACGATTTCAGAAGCCGGAGAGTATAATATTTGGGCGAAGGCAGATCCTTATAATTCTATATCTGAAATTATTGAGGATAACAACTCATTTAACAAGGAATTAATTATAGTTAAGAAAGCTGACTTAAATGTTGATGATATTCAATTTAAATATTTAGAAATTGAAAACAACATAGAAACTAATATTACTGCGATTATTAAAAATGAAGGAGAAACAACATCAGAGACATTCACAATTCGGGTCTATGATGGCGATCCAGCCCATAACGGGAAACAGATAAAAGAAATAGGGAATATACCTGGATTAAAAGCTGATGAGTCAAAACCAGTTGTTATAGTATGGAGTTCGGATATAGGTGGTTGGCATGACATTTGGGTAGAGGTTGAAAGCATCGATGAAGAAGATGATAAAAATAATATTAAATCCGAGAGGATATATGTAATGACCAAACCGGATTTATTTGTTTATTCTATTATAACAGATAAAGAAACAGATCAAATTTTGGTTGATGATACAGTTGTTAAGATCAATATTTCCATAAAAAATGGCGGTGATACCAATGCACAGAACTTTGAAATCGAGCTTTGGGACGGGCCACCGGAAGTGGGTAAAGAATATCTCACGCGGATACTTATTTATCAAATAGAGGGAAATACAATAAGGAACGAAACAATAGAACATACTTTTTTAACCGATGGGAACCATCACATTCATGTCATTGTAGACCCCGATAATGTTATCCCGGAAAGTAATGAAAAGAATAATACTGCAACAAAAATAATCTTTGTCTCTAAAACCGCGCCAGATATTAGATTATTAACCGATATTGATGAAATTATACCAAAGATTGAAGGTGTTGCAAACCCACTTGAGCCCAGAGTCGTCATCGAAAAAGAAAAGTTTGATTTCATTTTCGAAATAATCAATGAGGGTAGTGATATTGCGGATAATTTCACGGTTTTGGTCCTGGATGAGACTAATGAAATCTTTAATAAAACCTATACTCTCAATTTCGTACAACAAAATCAGTCTATAGAAATTCAGACACCATTATTTGAAGCTAAATATAAAAAAGATATAAAAGGTCATCGTAAGATTACGATTTGGATTGACCCAGACAATAGGATTAAGGAAACGAATGAGAATAATAATATCTATGAATTTGATGGCTATAAGGTTATTAAATCAAACTTAGCATTAAACAGAATTGAAATATATCGTGAGGGCGAACAGATTGTCGAAAGCCAAGTGAAAAAGGGAGATATTCTGACCCTTCGAGCTTATGTAAAAAATATGGGTTCGGAAAAGGCAAATGCAACTGTGAGATTCACAGTTGATGGTACTCCAAAGGACACGCCATTTAGCTCTATCGAGCCTGACCCGGATCAGGAAGCATTATTTATTTTAAAGGATCAAAAAATAGAAACCTCTTCAGCATTTATTATCTCAGCCGAAGCAATATCCAAAGAACGAGAATCGGATTATAACGACAATATAGAAACTAAAACAATAGAAGGAAGCGGCTCTAGCAAGGACTCGAAAGATAATTTCATGCTATTAATGATGATCCTTTTGATAGTTATCATAATTATAATTTGTGCAGTGGTTGGAGCCGTCCTCTACCTTAAGAAAAAACGAGAAAAAATGGCTGAATGTTCAGAATGTGGTGCATTGATCCCTGTAGAAACCACCGCATGTCCGAAATGCGGTGCAGAGTTCAGTGATGAGATCGAATGTGGTGAATGCGGTGCACTTATGAAAATCACAGATACAAAATGTCCGGTGTGCGGTGCTTCATTTACCAAAGAAGGAGAAGAAGGAGAGCTGGGACCCATGGAGGAGGGTGAGGGGGAAGAAAAGCCAAAACCTGGAAAGGCACCACCTGCACCTGACAAAGAGACCACTGAACCAGCACCGGGTAAAAAGGTACCTGCGCCAAAAGCCAAGGCAGCGGCAGCAAAGACACCCAGTGCCGTAGCAGCAGCACCTGCCCCTGCCGGTGCGATTATTCCACCACCGCCCAGTAAACCAACCGGGGCACCACCTGCAGCCGCACCGGTAGCATCAGCTGCCGACGAGGACGAAGAAAAAGCAGAATGTTACCGATGTGGAGCCATTGTACCACTATCGGCTTCTATGTGTCCAGAATGCGGTGCAGAATTCGAATAGATCTATAGTAAAATTCACCGGATATAATGAATATGCAATAACGGTTCTAATTTTTTTCATTCCAATTATTTTTAATTCTTTCGAAATGTATAAATATCCAAATTCTTGTTTGGTAGTGTTTAAAAATATATTTTTAACATTATTGAATCTTAAGGTGGAACCATTGGCTATCTATTTAAACTCGGATACAAATGATTATTTACAAAACGAAATTAACATAATAATCATCATCTTTTTCATTATTTTAATCATATTATTCGTCCACCTAATTTTTCGTTGGCTTCGGGTATATTCCAGAGGTCAACCATCAAGTTCAAAACCCAAACAACCCGAAATTAAATTAAAAAAGATCCCCACGCCTAAATTCAAACTCATGGTTGGTGGTACTTACCTGGTGTTTGAGCGAACAGAAAAAGAACTAGGCCAAGGATTTAAGATTTTCAAAGATATATTACGCACCGGCACACCTGGGCTTGTAATCACTCGTACTTTCCCTGAAAAAATACAAAAAAAATATACACTCAGTAACACACCAGTAATTTGGTTAAGTAGATCGAAGAATAAACATAGCATAGCCCCAACAAACCTCGGCACTATAGTAGAAGAAATCAAAGATTTTGCGGCAGTGCATAAGAATTCTATTATAATGTTCGATGGGCTGGAATATTTAACAGTTCATAACGATTTTGGTCGTGTGCTTAAATTTTTACATAGTTTAGAGGATGAGATTGCGGTTCATGAATCTAGGTTAGTAATTTCTTTAAATCCCACTACATTAAATGATAAAAAAATCGCGCTTTTAAGTAAAGAAATGAAAGTACTTAACTTAGATAAAAAGTAAGTATTAATTTTTAGGATGGGTATATTTAGTTGAGTTTACAGGATGTCTAATCGGACCGTTTCGATAATTTATTGGTTAAAATCACTGGTGGGAGCCGGGACAGTTCCAAACGAACCCTCAAAACAGCGATTAACTTTATGAAAACTGCATAGCGGTCCTCCCCTCCTGCCAACGATTGTTATCGTTATAACATTTTAGTGGTCGATCAATATTTAATCGAACATCCCGATAAAACAGCATAAAATATATTTCCTTTAAGATATTATGTTAATTTTAATATATGTAAAACATATACAGGAAAAAATTATAATATTGGAAATTATACTGAAATAATAATAATAATAGAAAAATATAATATAAAAAACAAATCCATATACTAGATAATTAAACAACCTTAAGGGGTAAAAGTATTAATGAACACATCGTGGTGGTTAAATGAATGCTCTAGCTTCAAATAAGATGCGATTCTTAGTAATTTTTTCGATATTAATTATGATAAGTAGTGTGATCCCAGGCTGGGCAGCTTTGGAATCCGATTTGATTAAAGATCCGAAAGGTTCAAAATCCGATGACATAATGGTTAATAATAAATTACAGATTGAGAATTGGTGTAATTTAGTTGGCATTTTGGATGAGCCGGAGTTTAATCAGGAACAATATTATGAACAAACAATTGCAGAGTATGGTCTGGAGCTAGAGTCCAAACGAACTCGGAATTCTAAAACTTATTTAGGTTCCGATAACCAAGTTACATATCGTATTTATTCCGGCGAAATTCATTATCAGACCCCAACAGGTACCTGGCAGGAATTAGACACTGAGATTACCAAATACAACAACAAACCAATTGGAACTAATACTATATATGATCACACCTGTGAAACCAACACCATACATACATATTTCAGAATGGGTTATACAATGCCAGATATGGTATTAACGGCGGTGGGTGACGACCAGCTTGCCTGGGAACCACTGGGGATGACTTTTACCGAGAATACAGGGAATGAGATAGAATTTAATAAACCCCAAAATAGTAAGGCTATTGTCAGAAACAATAAAATATTGTATCCAGAATCATATGATAATGCTGCAGATATATTTACCGTAAAAGATCATGAGTTAAAACACGAGATAGTACTTGATTCATTACCCAAACTATCAAATATACAAGAAGACTTAGAAATTACCAATCTTGCGGTTAACGGATATCTGACGCCCTCCGCCGATCTTAAGATATATCTTAAGGGCGACGCTGAACCGCTAACTGAAAGAGTAACGACACAAAAACCACTGGAGTTGCAAACTGAAGATGGGGCAAATTATCTTGAACTGCCCACACCGGTGGCATATGAATTTAATAACAATGCACAATACATAATATGCAAATATACCATAGAACCCGTGGATAATAAATATAAAATATCGATTAACACTCCATATGAATGGTTAACTGACGCAAAACGGACATTCCCCGTGGTAATCGATCCCACGATTAGGGACGACCAGCATTTCATAAACCAGCCAAGCGAATTTCAAAGCAAGGATACCTGGATTGGAGATAATGGTGGGGCATTAGTAGATTATAGTCATGGGAGTGATGATAATATCTATGTTGGGGGTGCAAACCTGGATTATAGAGGATTAATTCAATTCGATCTATCTTCACTACCGGATAAAGACGTCCCGATGAGAGATGCATTTTTAAAATTAATACCACATACCGGCGCTACAGGTTATGATAATGCTCCCAACCGAGAAGTATCAGTACACGAAGTCCTGGAAGATTGGAAGGAGGGGACCGGAAAAAAAGACTCTCCAGCCAGTGATGGTGCAACCTGGAACTCGAACGGGTTCGGCTCATGGACAGGCGGGGAATTCAGCATCAATGATGAGAATATTAGCCTAGTAGGCAATTCTGAAGTGGTAAATTTCAGTTTACCAAATTTAGTGCCTAAATGGCGTAACAACCCATCATCAAATTATGGTTTATTGATAAAATATTATCAACAAGCGAGCTTCCCGAATATTTGGAAGGTATTTTATTCTTCCAGTAGTGAACCATCATTTCGACCAAAACTTGATGTGATATTCGATAATAAGGAGCCAAAAGCAAGTAATATTAACAGAATTCCCTGGGATGAAGATACTGAGGATACCACTGAGATCGAATTAAATAATATTTTCACGGATGGCGATGGTAATGATCTGATTATTACAATTTGGAACGGGACTGCATGGACCAATAAATTTGAGTGCGATCTGTTCTATGCAAATTTAACAGGAAATGGCATAGATATAGATTGGGTTTGTGAGTTTGATTTGAAACATGACCAAAATGGTGAACAATTAGTTATTTTCAACTGTACGGATAGGATTGCTTATGTGGAATCCGAAATCACCATTGATATCGAACCCGTAAATGATCCGCCAAGATTACATCCGATTGGTAATCAAGAAGCACTTGAGGAAGAATTCTTATACGTAGATTTACAAGTAACCGAGGCCGAAGGAGAAAAAATTACTTGGGAAACAAACGTTACTGATTATAATAATCCTGAGACATATATGGCTAACCTCTGGCTGGAAGCGGATAAAAAGGATATTACCAAAGCCAAGCTCATTTATCAGCCTAAAAACTCTGATGTTCCTGTGGTTTATATCAATATCTCAGCACGTGATGGTTCTCATTCTCCACCATTACAACCAAGCATCGATTGGGAGCACATAAAGATCACTATTGAAAATGTGAACGATAAACCAAGATTCATAAAAATTGCCGATCAAATCCGAGAGGATGTAATGACAATTGCGGCAACACAGGAAACCAAACTGTCTAAGTTGATCCAGGCATATGATGATGACTTGATAAATGGTGATGATTTGCATTTCAACTCAGATTCAAAAAAGGGTGATGAGGGAGACAATTTTACCCTGGAAAATGTTACGGGAACCGATATTCCACTGGATTACCGCGCAATAAATACGGAAGTAAACCGGATTGAATGGACCCCGAAAAACAAACATGTGGGTGTATTTTATGTCAATTTAACAGTAAATGATAATGATAAGATTCAAGATAACGTCACATTAATTTTCAATGTAAAGGATGTGAATGATCCACCAATAATCATCTCCACGACCATAAGCCAACCCACAAGTGGTGCAAAACATACCAATCGCGATTTTATTAATCTAAGCTGTGATGTTGACGACCCAGACCTTATGATTCCCGATAGCAATGAGAAATTGAACATAACATGGTATTCAAATATCTCAAAATTAATCGGTTACGGTAAAGAAATAATGAATGTACACTTAAAAGCCGGATACCATCAGATCGAGCTGTTGGTTAAAGATTCTGCCGAAACCGAAGCAAAAAGGTATATCCTACTTACCGTAGTAAAATCGATTACACTCCAAAAATATTGCGAGCAATCTTACCAAGATGATTCTGATTTTGATGATACCGAATATTCTTATAATGATAAGTCTAAAGAATTTACGGTATCGCAAGGTAGAAATGAAGAGGTCGATGTAATTAATTTAACAGGGACATATGATGATGGTATGCTGGTAATTGACTTAATATTTGCCACAGATATCGAATTAGTGAAAATTTTTATAATTAAGATTTTTCTGGTAACAATAGAACAGGAGGAACCCACTC
>CBFDAW010000037.1:0-10684 GCA_965602865.1 uncultured Thermoplasmata archaeon | reverse complement strand
CCCCAACAGCTAAAAATCAAAAGGATTTTACCAACACCGTTTGTTCCGCACACTGCGTAGAGATAAATTTAAATAAGAATTACATTTACAGCAAAACTTTAATTGGTAAAATGTTATCTATACGGATAAAATAGCTGGTTATTATTTACTATTAATTTATAATTATTTAAGATAAAAAGTTCTATGTGATAGTATGAATCGTACCGATGCAATTTGTTTGGCAGTTGTAATATTAATTATCGTTGGCATAATTAGTCTTTTGGCTTATCAATGGTATGAAGGTATTACCAAAGAGGAAAAGAAAGAAACTCACGAAGAACTAATCGCCAAGGAAGGAGATACGATCACTTGTCATTTTACTGAGTATATTTGGACACGGGACAAAAACGGGAAATTAACCTATAGTGTCTACCAGACTACCGATGATGGCATTGCTGAAAATGAATCGATCCCCAAATCAATTACATTTGAAAAAATACTAATAAATGCGACCGGTTCACCGATTACACGCGATCCATTAACCGTCATTGTAGGTAAGGACTTAGCCGACGAGATTAACCCAGGATTTAACGAGAAAGTAATCGAACTCGGAATTAAGGAGGGGGAAACTCGACGTGATATCGAAATACTAGCATCAAATGGTTATGGTGATAAGAATGAGGATTTGATTGTAACTATACCCTTTGTGGATACCATACCCATTTACAATTCTATAGACCGATTTGATTTTGAGGATGAATACCTAGAAGAGTTACCATTAGAGCCCGGGCAGTCTTTTTTTGACCATTACTGGGGTTGGATGATCAGGATAGACTCAATTACTAATGATACCGTGGTCATCAAAAATGAACCCATGCGTGGTGCAAATGTTTCAGTGTTTAGTTGGGCAGCAACTGTGGAAAATATCTCGAGCGAAAATGGAATGATCTGGCTCCGACATCGACCAACACAGTCAATATTAAACACTCCAATTGACATCGAAGTATTGGAGTTCTATGGTCCTCGGTTTCTAAATATCAAAGAAACCATCACAGAGACCCAACAACCATACCCCGGAATCATAACCTCGATCGACAATGGAATAACCATTGATTTTAACCGGGAAAATATTGGCAAGGGTTTAAAATACGATATTACCATATTAAAGATTATCCGCGATTAATAATACTATTAACTTAAAAAAAATTATTAGATACTTAAAGAAATACTAACTCAGGGAAGAAATTCCATGGTAAAAAGACGTAAGGGATTAGAAAAACGCAAAATTGCACAAAAGTCAGAAGAAGATATGAATGACCTCTCATCTGATGAAGACTTGGATTTGGAACTAAAAACTCGAAAACGAAGCCAGGCGGCGGAAAAACAGCGCATATCACATAAGAAAATGGACAAGATCGTGTTAGTCATTGCCGTAATATTTATACTTGTTACCGGCGGAAGCTATGCCTATCTTTCATATGATTTATTTACCGCGGATTCCACATCTGGCGATACCGATACCGATCATAAAACCGGGAATTACAGCGGGTCCCTTCAGGTTATTTCTCATATAACACATAATTATGGTAAGAAAAGCTGGCATCTTATAAATATAAATGGTTTTACTAATTTCATGCTAAAAGTGGAAAATTCAGGAACAATAGAGGATGTATATAAATTATCCATCACTAATCTGGATAATAGATTAAAAATCGGCTTTAATAAAAATGATTTTAAATTGAATCCTACCAAATCTGCACTGGTAATAGTAAATGTTACTACCACTCACCAACAAAAATATCGATTGCCAACACCTATTGATATTAAACTAATTTCCGGATATACAAAATCAGTTTTGGATTCGGTCCAAATCGATCTAACGGTGGAAGCATTGAACCAGGATCAAATGGTTAAAGACGGCGATAAAGTCCAGGGATATTACACCGGCGCGTTTTATATAAATGCGTCTTTATTTGACTATTCATTAAAGAACCCCGAGAACCAAGATCCACTAGCAGTTTCATTAGCCAATGATATACAAATGGATAAATTCGAATCGAAACAATATACTACAGTAATCGTAGGATTTAAAAATGGTGTTATTGGTATGTTGCCAGGGGAGACACATGTGATCGTTATTCCACCGGATTTAGGTTACCCCTCAAGTCATGAACTGGGTGGGACTACTTTGGTATTTGAAGTGTATCTAATCAGTAATGACCGTGATTTGTAATCTTGTGCCTCTTAGAATAGGTGATTAGATGTCCTTTGAGAATTTGACCGAATTGGAAATGAGATTATACGAATTCATAAAAGAGAATGATTTCCAGAGTAAGAAATGGTCAACAAAGGATGCTGCACGCGCACTGCACTCTTCTGAGGATGATATTTATAATGCTTTGGCAAACCTATCAAAAGAAATCAAAGATAATATTTGGATATATTATGAAGATGGTGGAATCCGGATAGTTGCTGAATAATTGATAATTGAAATGGAATGATATGAAATTATTCAATTAACAAAATTAATTAAACTAAAAGTTATAGGGTCTGCTTCGTTGAGGATTAAAATACTAAAATCATAGATAGCGGGGTAGGGTAGCCAGGAAATCCCGACGGGCTCATAACCCGTAGATCGTTGGTTCAAATCCATCCCCCGCTATTATTTTATATCACTTTTAACAGATATAAAACGATTAGTGATCGATTCTACTGCTGCGATTTCATTTAATAAAAGTGAAACATAAAATCGTAATAATATAATTATCAAAAATTATATGTATTGGAAATTAGATACTATATTGAAACTTGACATGTCATAAATTGGATTGGTTAAAATTTAAAACATAATTTTAATGCGAGTAGTTTGGAAACTAAAATAATAAGTTAAAAAGTCAAATGCCATTGTTTAACTTGGAGTGAAAGTAATGACTATGGACTTCGTACGGATAGAAAGTGGTATTCCTGGGTTAGATGAGATGCTCGAAGGTGGATTTCCTTTTCCTTCCACGATACTCATAGCCGGAAACACAGGGACCGGAAAGACCACCTTTGCATTGCAGTTCTTATTCGCAGGTGCTAAACTGGGTGAGCAGGGTTTGTTCTTTACAACATTTAGTGAACCGACGCAATGGATGCTGCGGTTTACTTCTAGATACACGTTCGTAAACAAGGATTTCTTAGGTAAAGAGATCAAGTACATAGATGTCGGTGCAGTAATCAAGAAACATCCACATAAACTTCTCGAGTTCATAGAAGATAAAATTGCAGAGGTCATGCCACAGAGGATCGTGATCGACCCGATTACTGTTGTGGATAATCTATTGAACATCAATTATCGAGAGTTCGTCTATGACTTATCAGCTAGTCTTAAAAACTGGCAAGCGGTTACTATATTAACTGGTGAGGTGAAACCGGGTGAAGAATATCCTTTCGATATTGCATATACCGCTGATGGTGTGATCATTTTATCTAACATAGAATATGAAGACGGTCGACGTAAGTACCTGGAAGTTTTAAAGATGCGTGGCTCCGAGCATGTAACCGGTAAACATGCCGTCGATCTTTCAAAAAACGGTTTCTCGGTCCAGGCAGGATTACGATAATTTTAACCTTGAGCCTAAGCACAACCACTACCAAGAGCCTGAGTATAAGTAAATAAGTAAAATTGAAAATACAATCAGTGGTGCATATCTTAAACCAATCATCAACCCTACTATAAGCATAACTAATGGCTCAACCATCTACCTAACAATGAGCGGTATTAAATAACATGCTCAACTCAAATAAAGGAATAAATGTGTAACAAAAAGAGGATTGGTGTATAATCGAATGGAGTTTTCCAGGATTAAAATTACATCAAAAGAGTTCATCGGCCGCGAAGATGAGCTAACAAAGATTTCACAATTAGTAAATGAATGTGCCAAAGGTAAGGGAAATTTTTTACTGATTAAAGGAGAAGCGGGGATTGGTAAAACAAGATTAATACTCGAATTAGTCTCACGATTGAAGGATGAATTGAATATACATTATCTTCGAGGTAGATGCCAGTATCATCAAGGATTAGACCCTTATTCTCCGTTTATTGAAGCCTTGCGAAACTGGTTTGGTATTACCGAGACAGATTCCGACCATGATGAGAAGGATAAGATCGGGCACATCATCCGCTCGGCATCGCCTGAGCTCATTGGCATTGTTCCTCTGATCAGAGGTTTTCTATCCTCCGGAACTTCGATCTATGGTAGTTATCTGTTTAAAGGAAGTAATATAGAAAAAAGTTACGAGACCTTCAAAGAATTGGTCTTACAAAATAAGACCGGGTTATTTATCACCCGTGAACACCCAGATACTATTAGAAATCAATTTGATTTAAAAAATTCAGACATTTATTGGCTGACCCGCAGCAGAACAGAGACACCATCACTTGACCCTTCAAAAATTGAAAAATTACGGTGGGTGATTAAAGATTTTGTAAACAAAAATAAAAATAGCGTAGTACTATTTGATGGTCTGGAATATCTCATTTTGCAAAATAATTTCAATACTGTACTAAAATTTGTTGAGTTATTAAAAGATGATATTGCCCTGAATGATGCAATCTTATTGTTACCCATTAACCCGGCTACTTTAGAACCACGGGAGATCGCGTTATTGGAGCGATATATGCGGGTAATATCTTCTGACGCTCGGGAGTATGTACTATCACAGAAATTGGACAAATTTGATCTCTCAATTCCTGAGGAGATTCAAAAATCTTACCCGCTACGAGCCATAGATATGGATTATTTGGCTGAAAAGGATAAGATGTTTAAAGCCTTATTAGAGTTATTTGATAATATTACTTCCCGAAAACCTTTGATTTTATTCCTCGATGATCTGCATTGGGCTGATTATTCGTCAATGCAGCTGTTGCATTATTTAATCCAAAATACAATCGATAAAAAAATTATTATTATTGGTTGCTATCGTCCAGAGGATATACCTGAAGGTGAGAATTTAATAGAAAATATGGTGAATGACCTAAAAAAACAAAACCTCCAAGATAGAGTACTTAAAATGGATTTGGGTCGATTAAAGCGAAACGAAATAAGCAGGTTAGTTAAAAATATTTTTGATGATGCGGTACCGGAAAAATTACTAAATTTGGTCTTTATAAAGAGCGAGGGAAATCCATTATATATCGAGGAAATTATCAAATCCTTATTAGAAGATAAAATTATCGAATTGGAGGATACCAGCTGGTATCGGACTCTGGATTATTCACAAATCGAGATCCCAAATTCTATAAACGAAGTAGTCCAGGTGCGCTTGGATAGGGTGACCAAAGGTAATGACCTTATGGATCAAGTATTGAAATACACTTCAATTATTGGTAGTGTCTTTAATTTTGATATCGTTCTGGAAGCCTTGAGGCTTGAAGAAGAAGTTCTATTGGATCAAATCGAAAAACTGATGGAGGCCAATATCATCCACGAAATCAATGTTGACCAGTATAAATTCGATCATACTTTTATTCGTGAAGTGATTTATAATAGTCTTGGTGCCAGACGAAAAAAGATAATGCATGCGAAAATCGGCTCAAGTATAGAATCGTTGTATAGAAATAACCTTAAGGAGCAGTATGTAAAATTGGCATATCACTTCTCGAAAGGAGGGGTGATTGATAAAGCTGTATTTTATTCCATTAAAGAAGGCGAGGTGGCAAAAGAATTGTGCGCTTATGATGAGGCACTATTTCATTATCGCTCGGCACTTGAGATGTTGCTGGGGAATCCCGAGGTGATAGTAAACCAGGATGAGCTGATTAATTTACATATTAATTTAGGCGATCTTTCCCTAATCGTGGGTGCATGGAATGATGCTAAAAAATATTTCGAAAGGTCTTTGGAAATTAGTAAAGAATTTGGGTATGATCAAAAGAAAGTGGAATCCACTTCAAAGCTTGGGCAGATCGAAGTGAAAAAGCAGAAATGGTCACTGGCAATTGAAAAAATTCAGGAAGCTTTGGATTTGAAGTTGGATGAAAAACAAACCAATATATTTCTACTTACCATCAATCCCAAGTATGTAATTCGTGCCAATATCTCGCTTATTGAAATTCTTTTGAAGGAGAATCTGAAAGGGATATATATATGTATAAACCATCCATCTTATTTATTAGATAAACTCTTACACACACATCAAATCCCCACCCAAAATGTGTCATATCTGGATTTCATTACACCAATCGCCGGTATAATCCCGGAGCCCGGTGCTAATGTTTTGGCGATCGAAAAAGCATTTTCCTTGGGAAGTTTATTAGATGCAATGAACATTGAAACCGAAGAATTTTTCAAACAAACTACTTTTGATCCCCAAAATATCGATTTTATAATGGTAGACAATATATCTAATTTAATAACCTTTGCCAGTCAGAATAAGCTTAAACTATTCATCGAAAACCTTACCCAGATCATTAAGAAATTGACTCTTGCATATGGTATCGTGATTATGGACGATAAAACCGACCCCGAGATTAAACAAATTATAGAACCGTTTTTCGATAGATCGGTTGCTATCAAAGACGATTGGCTATAATTTTATATTAAAACGTCCACATTGATGCTTACAATTGCAGTTAGATAAATATTTATAATTAATTTATTATCTATATTTGAACCATAGGTGATAAATTATGGCACAGAAAAAGCAACAAAAAAAGCAAGAAAAACTGATCGTCCTTCGCGCAGATCGATTAAATGAAGATAAATTTGAACGTACAAAGCGTATACCGTTTTTAGATATTGATAAGATTCAAAAGGCAAAAGTACTCATGGTTGGCGTTGGTGCAATAGGCAACGAGGTTGCGAAGAATCTGATCCTGGAAGGGTTCAGAAACATTACGATTATCGATATGGATTACATCGTACGCTCAAACTTGAACCGCTGTCTATTCTTTACCGACCTGGATGCGGATGAGAAACGATTGAAAGCCGAAGTAGTAGCCGAGAAAATGAAACAAATGGACTCCGAGCTTAAGGTTGATTATTATACCAAGAAAATCGAGGACATGCCCGAGGAGTTCATACCGAGCCATAATGTGGTTCTCGGTTGCTTGGACAATGTCGGTGCCAGGTTACACCTGAATGCCCATAGTTATTATAATAAAATCCCGTATATTGATGCGGCGACACTTGGCCTAGTTGGTAAGGTCCAGGTGGTGATACCACCGGAGACAAGTTGCTTGGAATGTGGTATGAATAAAACGCACATGAAAATACTAGAGAAACGGTTCAGCTGCACCGGTACCGATATTACATTCTTTGAGCAGAAAATGGCGGCGGAAATTACCACAACCGCCATAGTTTCCGCAATACAGGTACGTGAGGCTGTTAAATTAGTCTCTGGTCACCCCGAGACGGCAATTCGAAACATGTTCTACTATGACGGTAAGCGTAATGTGTCCGATGAACTCGAGATCGATATTAACCCAGATTGCCCACATCATGGATGAGGTAGATATTTATTTAAAATTAAAAACCGAGGGACTCTATGTTGGAAAACTTAACAAAAATCAAAGAACTTGATAGCTCAGGCATGTTGGGTATGTTAAACAGGTTCCCCGAGGAGATTTTAGAGATAGCAACCTCGCTTAAAGAGCTCGATATACCTGCACTTGATGACTATATGCCGAATAAGCTGGTAATTATTGGCATGGGTGGGTCTGCAATCGGCGGTGATATATTAGCGGCATTAGTTGCGGATGTGGCAAAAATCCCGATTTTTACAGCACGTGAGTATTCAATACCTGCAACCATTGATGAAAATACATTAGTTCTTGCCTGCAGCTATTCAGGCAACACCGAAGAAACATTAAGCGCGGTAAACGCCGCCCTAGCTCGAAACTGCAAGATCGTTGGTATCACATCCGGTGGTAAACTCGAAGAGCTATGCAAAACCCATGAGCTGCCGGTTCTGAATATCCCCAAGGGTCTGCCGCCACGCGCAGCAACTGCCTTTCTTTTTTTCCCGATGCTCATCATACTTGAGAAATTGAATATTGCAAAAACTGATGCTGAACTTTCCGAGTTAGTTACTGAGTTAAAAGCACTCAGAGATACTTTAATCCCCGAGGTCCCCATCAACAAGAACCCCGGAAAAGCATTGGCTGTGAAATTGCATAATAGTTTACCATTCATATACGGACATTCATACCTTACGGTGATCGCGCTTCGCTGGAAAACACAATTGAACGAGAATGCAAAAATACTAGCAGTAGCCGGTGGGTTCCCCGAAATGAACCACAACGAGATCGTTGGCTGGTCGGGAAATTACCCGGAGATTTCCAAACAATGCAAGGTAATATTACTCCGTAGCGCTGACGAGCACCCGCAAGTGCGAAAACGCATCGAGATCACGAAAATGATCTTGGTAAAAAACTCAGCTGGTGTTTTCGAGGTTGATGCCCAGGGTGAGAGTAGGTTAACAAGGATGTTGACCACTATGTACCTGGGTGATTTTGTAAGTGTATATCTTGCACTATTACGTGAAATAGATCCAACCCCGGTTGATGCGATTGAAGAACTAAAAACACAGTTGGTAGAATAATATTTTTTCTATTTTAAAGTTTCAAGTACGCTAGAGATAAAAAATGCCCCTTCTCCAATTTTTAGCGCAATCTTAAGATGGTGACCAAAGAATAAATACAAAACTCAAAACCCTAAGAAAATCTCAAATTTAAAATCCCAAAGGATAAGGATATTTGGTACTTATTGGGATTTTGGATTTTCTTGGGATTTGGTAGTATTTGGAGTTATATTCTATCTTCATTCATCATTTTTTCAATATCATATTAAAAAAAAAACTAGAAGAGATAGGGAAGAACAGAGATATCAATGCAATAATATTATTAAACAAAATTATATACACCTAAACCAAATTTATTCTTAACTTGATATTTAAGTTACATTAGAGAACCATTTTATCAATGTCGACAAAATTAACCATGAATTCAATACAAATAGGATGTGATTATAGATGGAGGAGAGGAGCACAAAGTTCGAAGATGTGCTGGTAATTGGCGCCGGGATCGCCGGAATGGAAGCTGCCCTTCAGATCGCGCAATCCAGAAGGAAGGTGTATCTCGTTGAAAAGAAATCGTACATAGGCGGCAATGCGATCAAATATGAAGAGGTTTTCCCGAATATGGAGTGCTCGACATGCATGTGTGCCCCAATGCAACAGGACCTTCTTCAGAACGAGAACATCATACTTATGACTCTTGCAGAGGTAATCGATGTTGACGGGTCAGCGGGTAAATTCACTGTAAAGGTACGGAAGAATGCTAGGTATGTGGATCTGGATGCCTGCATCGGATGC
Organism: uncultured Thermoplasmata archaeon; assembly: GCA_965602865.1. Taxonomy (GTDB): domain Archaea; phylum Thermoplasmatota; class Penumbrarchaeia; order JAEHCK01; family JAEHCK01; genus CBFDAW01. Next base: position 1,348 of record CBFDAW010000037.1, on the reverse strand, counting down.
GATATGTGCTTTGAGCCCTGTCCGGTGGCGGTCAAGAATAACTTTGAAGAGGGACTAAGCGAACGAAAGGCAATATTCACGCCCTGTGCGGGTTCTTTACCAAACGTTCCATGCATCGACACGGAGCTTTGCCTCAAGTTCAAAGGTGAAGATTGCAGCGCCTGCAAAGATGCTTGTCAGTTTGAAGCGATCAACTTCGACCAAAAGGGCGAAGATGTGGAACTTGAAGTAGGTGGGATCATTATTGCAACTGGCTTCTCACTTTTCAATAAAGATGGCCTAACAAAATACGGGTACAAAAAATTCGACAATGTTTATAACGCTTTCGAGTTTGAGCGACTTTTTGCCACGAATGGACCGACCGAGGGCGAAATACTGTTGAAAGACGGCAGCACACCGGCTTCTGCTGCTATTATTCATTGTATAGGCCGGAAAGAAAAAGGGTACTGCTCGGGTATCTGTTGCATGTACTCACTGAAGTTCAGTCATTACCTTAAGAAAAAAATGCCCGAAATTAAAATAATTGAATTTTACCAGGACTTATGTATCCCCGGTAAAGCGCTCCAGAGGTTCCTTGAGGAAGTCAAGGAAACCGGCGTGGAACTGGCCCATTATGATACTCTTGAAGTCTCAGATAAAGACGGCCGAGTTACGATCGATTGGACGGATGAGGACGGAACAAAAGGAAGTACCACTGTAGACATGGTGATATTATCCTCTGCCATCGAACCGGGAGAAAGTACCGGGAAGCTTTCGGAAATTATGAAAATTCCATTGGACGAACATGGTTTCTATAAAGAGGAGCAACCCCTAAGTTCTACGGTATCTTTAAAGGAGGGGATGTTTGCCGCCGGCTGCGCCTTGGGACCTAAAGATATACAAGTCAGTGTTTCCCAAGCCGATGCGGCGGTCGGGGCCATGCTTTCATACTTGGAGGGTAGGTAGATCTTATGGACGAAAAGATAGGTGTATATATTTGTGAATGCGGTCCGAACATTGGGGACAAGATCGATATAGATAGGCTCATCAAATCAATATCTTCCCATGAGAACGTTGTGGTTGACAGGCATAAACTACTATGCTCGCCCGATGGAAAAGAGTTTCTCAAGGAAAGGATCAAGAGGGATGCGTTAACCCGTTTGGTTGTCGGTGCATGCTCACCAAAACAGCATGAAGCCACATTCATGAAGGTGTGTGAAGATGCAGGACTTAATCCATATTTGTTCCAGATAATCAATATCCGCGAGCAATGTGCATGGGTGACGGAGAATAAATTCGAAGCTACGGAAAAAGCCGAGAGACTGATACTAGCGGGCATTGAACTCGTGCGCAACCAAGTCCCGTTAGA
>CBFDAW010000036.1:0-10723 GCA_965602865.1 uncultured Thermoplasmata archaeon | reverse complement strand
GATCACTAGTGACCTGGATGCTAATCACATCCTGTGCCATCTCTTCACCGTCTGAAACCATAACCGTGGTATAGATAACTTCACCCACCAGCTCGTGCGGGTAGTTGAATGTAGCATTCAAGCCATAGACCGAGATATACTTGTTATCATACCCATCGAAGATGTTTAAAGTTAATTTATTCTTGGGTGTTTCCTTATCAAATATATACGCCTCATAGTTGAAAGTATATGGATCATCGTAGTGCACGATGAGGTCCGGGAGGTTAGAAATGGTTGGCAGGTCATTCACTGGTGTAATGTTGATCCAAAGCCGTTGTGAAACCGTTAAGTTCTCGGTGCTTCTGAGCCAGAGTGTGACTAAGTTGTTACCATAGGCATCGGAGATTGGTGTGAAGATTAACCGATCCTCTGTGTCATTCTCGCCAATGACTGTGTATAGCGAGGTATTTTCGCCCGTGAGATACCAGTAAAACTCTATACCATATGTACTTGCAATAGGTTCATACATGCTCAGATTAAGCGGCCATGGTGGTGAATCCTCGGGTTTGACTTGATTAGGGATAATACCTTGGATCTCAGGCAAATCTGAACTCTCTACTATGGTAATATTAGCATAGGCGCGGCTTATGAGGTTATCATTATCACGAACCGTTAAAATTACACCATATACACCCGGTTTAGAATAATAATAAGTGTGTGTAGCCCCACCGCGGAATGTACCATCACCAAAATCTAAGACATATGCAGAAATTGACCCGTCTAGATCATATGACTGTGATGCGTCAAACACGATCGTGTGATTAACCGAAGCAAGTGTGGTACTTGCACTTAAAATAGCGGTTGGTGGAGTGCCCTCACGCGGTTTAAAATACAGGTCGACCCTGGTTTTACCGCTGGGAACATGAGATAGTGCTGTGCCGCCGTTATCTTTATAAAAATAATCTGTTCCTTCTTTCCACTTTACACTGTTTACTATAACTTCATATGCTAATGGTGTATCTATGAATGCCAACTCTTCACATTCAGAATCAGATTCAATATTCACATTAAAATGATTCTTCTCGATGAAATACCATTTGTAATAATTAGTATTATCACTGGGATCAATGCCATATACCTTACGGCATTCATCCTCGTACATGGATCTGCAAAAGATATGCATCACTTTAATATTTTTGGAATCAACCACTAATGTATTGCTTGCCGTGGTATAGGTTAGATCAATTCGACCCTCCTTACTCGTATCAACACGCTCGACATAATAATGAGACTGCCGACCATCCTTTGGCCAGCTTAGATGATATGTATAGCTCTCCTTCATGTTAGTCTCCACGGTTCGATCTGCACTGAACGCGATGGTTGAGAGTAATAGGAATGTAATATATAGCGCGATTGCTATTATTATCCAGGTATGGCATCGGCTTTTTTTCCGCTTCTGAGTTTTCAGGTTTGATCTGGAATTAGATGTATTTTTATCGACCATCATAATTACCTTTTTTTTGCTTTTTTCGAGATTTTCAATTTTCGCCTTGCGATAATTAACATAAATAAGAATAGAATTGGGAGTAGAATAATTGGAAACTCTGGTATTCTATGCATAATATACGCTTTGCCGGTATTATTATCAAAATGTGGTACACCCACTATTACATCCTTCAGGGAATCTTTATTAATATTCTCACAGCGGTCCACTGACCAGCCAAGCCTATCATCTGCATTCTCACCATATGCATAGTAGTTCATATCAGCGATAGCAATCGTGCCACTAAGTTCAGCATCACATTGAAATATATATACCGCGCCAGCGTTACTCCTGGAGCCATCTGCACTATCGTTATAAGGTGCGCCGATTATCACATCTGAATACCCATCACTGTTGATATCTCCAGCATATGCTACACTGTAACCAAACTGATCTCCCGACTGGCCGCCAGTAAATGTAATATCAGCGGCATTATCCATTGAGCTGGCGCCGGTATAAATATATGCAGCGCCACGGTCGCTATCATAACCAGGGGCACCCACTATCACATCATCGAAGTTGTCGTTATCGATGTTTCCAGCATCAGCAACTGACCAACCGAAATTAGTATTAGCACTACCAGTCATTATAACGCTCGCAGTGGTATTTGGCCCTACTTGGAGATAATGAATACGATGGTATTCTACATAAAGCGTCGATTGTGAGTTATCGCCATTTTCTACTTGACCCACAAAGCGTACCCTTACCTGAGCCGAACCTAGGCGGTGGTTGCTATTTAATGGTATCACTAGCGCAGTCATTGAACCCGAACTTAGATCAGCCAGGTCGTCCCATGTTGCACCATTATAGACTAAAAGATCGTAAGTTTCACCGTTAGCTTGGTAATTGATCTCTAGCCAATAATAATCTGCAAGAAGAACCGCATTTGTGGTAAATTCGATATCCATCTGATATGCGGTATGCTTGAATTCTATCCAATCTGCACGAAATCTAAAATTAGTTCCACCTTTAACAGCTGTAACTCTAACCGTCCACTCACCAGTGCCGCTGCGATAATCGTTTGGATTTGTATTTATGGTTTGAGTCTTGAGTTCATCATTACCACTGGGTCCAGATGTGTACTGGATAAAGCCATTACCCGTCCCCGGGAACTCGCCCGCCGTGTAATTATATAATTGTATTGTTAAATTAATATTATCTGTATTAAATCGTGAATCAATAGTCCAGGTTATATCGGTCCAGGAGAATGTGTCACTGGTACCCGTAAAGTTTATACTTGCAGTATATGTGTTGTTCCAGGTGTGAAGTTTTACGGCATCTATCTCCCAGGTGTCCTGGGTAGTATCATTAAATACATCACCACCTCTATACTTGAGCGTTAATGTATCGCCGATAATAGAAACTGAAGCATTATTCCAGTCGTTGGCGCTTAAATCTGTAAATATATTTATCCAAGTTGATCCATCCCAATAATATACATTCAAATCCTCCGCCGCCATGGAGCCAGTATAAATGCAAACCTCACCGAACTCTTTAGCAGGGTTCACATTAGTGAATTGCACCTCGAGATCTAATTTATAATTTGCTGTATAATTTAATACCAATGGTAATGCAAGTATCGTCGAACCCTTGCAATATGTAGTCCCCGCACTTCCCCCAAACAGGTGACGGAATGAATGGTTACCTGCGCTTAGGTTTAACGCATCCATGAAGGCGTACGAAACATAATCGCGTGGGTTACCACTATCTTTAACGTCGTAAACACCATAAGTTAAATAAGATGCACTTTCATTATGATAAAGACCATGGCCCATATAATTTGCATTGTCATTATTAGACACTGCACCAGCGCCAAATATAAGATATTGTGAAGAATCTGTTAGGTTTAAAAATAATTCAGTTTTTATTGATGGAACCACAGCTAAAGCGGTATTATTTTCTGATTGGTTCTCCGCGATGTGCCAATCCTCGCCTTCTGCACCAAATGTATCACTCAAGCGCATATAGAACACGCGACCGCGGCGGGCATCACCATCACCACCTGTACTCCTAACTTCTAAATCAATGGTTGTAGCACCTGGATTTATGGTCTCCACCTTTGAGGCTAAAAAGCCCCACCATTCTGAGTTATCTTTATTCTCCTTACTCAAATGAGTATAAGTTTCAGTTACGGGTGGATAGTAATTCGACCCAATTTGTAATCTAGCCAGTTTTGATTCAAAAGTCACATCATCTAAAGCTTCACAGTAACCAAGCACGAGATATTGACCCGCGGAGGCGGCGGAAATTGCGGTCCCACCGTTTATTGCACTTTGATAACTGGTGCTTAGAACGGGACCGGAGTCACTATTCACCCAACCATAATCACCTCTATCCATGAATTGATCTAACCTTAAGGCGAAAATATAACCTAATTGTAAGTACGAGGTACCTGCGGCATCACACCTTAAATCAAGATCTATCACATGATTAAGGGCTGAAAGATCCTCTATATAATAAAATGTGCTGAATTGAGGATATTCATAACCTCTATCAATATTCTGGGGTTCGACTGATATGTATGACATAGTAGTAGTATCATCCAGGTCTATTCGAACCTCCCAGTTAATTCCAGTTCCACTCGCGCTTGCCTCCCAAGAGGCAAAGATAAGCCAATCGCTAACCGAGCTAGGCGTGAAAGGTAATGAGACTATACCATCGCTCCATGTTGCGCCATTGGGGTTATTTACCTCGGAGATCTGCGTAGCATTGTAATATTCTATTGTGATATTTCCAGTTTTGTTCTCTGTTAAAGTATCGTATGATAAATCCTGCGCTTTTTCATTGTTGAAGTTGCTGTGAGTACCATTATCGGGTTTATTATCAACATTACTTACATTATTATCCACAAATTGTTCATCATGATCTTGTGTGCCTGAAGCATATGAATTAAAAGACATGCGAGAGCCATCGTTTGCATCTAAATCACCAATGCCTCCACCTGCACCAGTAGTACCACCCAGTAACGTTCGCGCTGTGGGATTATATGTAATATCATCTTGTGCTTCAGTAAGAGTAGCATATGCGCCGGCATCACTGGCGCTCTGTGCATTTGCAAAATTCGAGGTCGTGCCATCGGTATCAGTGCTTGCGTCTACATAATTTATTGTATCTAAATAATAACCATAATAGATATATGCTTGATCAGCGCCTGGGGCGCCAATTATTAGATCGTTAAAGTTATCGTTATTAACATTGCCTGCATTTGATACAGAGTAACCAAAGCGATCACCATTCGAGGTACCTGTAAATGTTCTATCCGCTGAGCTTGCCGAGATACTGCTGCTCATGGTGCCACTGCCGTAGAAAACGTACGCTCGACCTTGATCTGAGCTATATCCGGGTGCACCAATAATAATATCATCATAACCGCTATTATTCACATCATCGGCGCCTGAGATCGAGTAACCGAACTGGTCGCCAGCAGCCTCACCGGTTAATACCACATTTGCATCTGATGCATCGTAGCTAGAGCTCCAGGATGAACTGCCATAGAAAACATATGCGCTACCGCGTAAGCTATTGTTACCTGGGGCGCCGATTATTATATCGGGAATATTATCGCCATCTACATCACCGGTACCACTCACTGACAAGCCAAAGAGGTCGCCAACATCATCACCATATATCGTTACATTTGCTGAGGTTGCATTAATATTTGAAGTATCCATTTCTGAATAACCGAAGAAGATATATGCTGCACCCGGGCCTTGGTCTTTGTTCTCTTCTGAATCAAAAGTTATAAAGTTATTATTCATGGAAAGGTATTCTGCCGCGATCCAGTCGGCGCTTCGTGCTATTCTTGAGATACGGACTTCGTCGAAGGTGCCATCGAAATGATCGCTATCCACCGGCCCACCATCGTATTCCTGACCTATACTAGCAAGGTCACTATTCACAAGTGTTGGAGTTTCCGCAATATTATCTCGGTCCAAGCTACCGTCTATATAAATCATTGACTTGGAACCGGTACACACACCCACAACATAGTGCCATTCACCATCAGAGACAACCGCGCTACCTCCGTTACCTTCTATTTCAACATTGTCATTATTCATCTCCATACGCCAAATGTTACTGCCGCCGTTGTCATTAAAGGCTACCAAAGCACAATCGCTTGTACTATCTGCTTGCATCCAAAATGAAATAGTGAATACTGAATCAAGATCTGTCGTTACCGAATCTATATTAATAAAATCATCACTTCCATCAAGATTATCAGCACCATCTATATTTCCGGCAGTTGCCTCATCGCCATCATAGTTTTGTGGAGTTCCAACATTATTATAAGAAGTAGAATCAAAGCGTGTACCTGTGCCTGTTTCATTCAGGTGCCAAACACCAACATAATTATCATTATAAGTCCCTCTCTCATCTTGTACATCATTAGCGGTTGAGTTGCCATAATACATCCAGATGTAATCTGATGATGAGCCTGCACTTATATATGATACATTTACCCAGACATAACTCGTGCCGGACGGATTCCAGGATTCGATATGATATTTGAATTCTTTTGAATGGTCAACATTTATAAAACGCAGATCGGAACCATCGGATTTCGCGTTTGAATATTGGAAATTGGGTGAATCTAAAGTTACTAGAACCGGAAAATTCACCAGATCTTCATTCAGTCCAGTATTATTAAAGGTTAATTTTTTACGGTAAGACCAATCATTATTCCACCATGTGGTTGGTTCTTCATCGGAAAAGGTTATAAAATTATTGTGCATGGACAGATATTGTGCTTTGATCCAATCCGAACTTCTTGAAATGTTTGATACACGGGCTTCGTCTATTGGACCGTCAAAATACATAGTCTCACCTATGTAATGTCCAATTAAAAAGTCATTACCAGAAGAATCGTCAATGGTACCTGGGCTGTTATAAGTAAAGTCATGTTGACCGTTAACATACCCTTTTATGTCAGTTCCATCGAATGTTATAACAACGTATATCCAAGTACTTGGCTTAATATCTGCTACACCTTCGTTCCAGAGGTCTTCTTCGCTTCCATCTATCCAAAAATCCGCACCTAAAATCGTCTTAGTATTACTCTCTCCATATATATAAAGATAATAGTCTTCTTTACCTAAAACATTATACCAATCATCTTGAGCAGGTCTCGCATCCATATTAATCCAGGCCTCAAGCGTAACCTCATCCCTAATATTCAAGCTCCCATCCCTTCCACATTCAATATAATCATCATTTCCATCAAATTCCTGGCCGTCACCTATTTGTCCCGATTTACCAGTCGCCGAGACCTCATCGTCTCCATGATTTGCAAATGATGTGGAATCCTTATATATGTTCGTGTTTCCAGTGCCCGCAGCACTCTCATTAAAGTGCCAAACACTAGAATAGTTATGTTCAAACGTACCACTGATATCCTGCACATCTGAAGCTGATGAGTAACCGTAATACATCCAAATATGGTCTGAGGATGAACCAGCGGTTATGTTAGTAACATTTACCCAAACTATGCTTGCTGCAGTATCATCCCAATCTTCAATATGATATTTTAGGACTGTACTACCATCATCATCAATAAATCGTAGGTCAGTACCATCAGATTTAGCTTTTGAGTAGTTGAAATTTGCCGGACTTAATTTGACCATAACTGGGAAATTTAATAGATGTTCTGATTGACCGCTATTATCAAATATTAATTTCTTGCGATATGGATAATCAGTATCCCACCAAGATGCACTTGATTGAGTGTCTTGAGTTCCATTATATGGTGCACCAACTATGATATCATCATAACCGTCATCATTCAGATCATCAGCATATGATACGCTCCAACCGAATCTATCTTCTGTCTCACTACCATTTCCTGAAACGAGCTCGCCAAATGCATTAAATTCTGATAGATTGCATTGATAATATGAGCCGGGATCACCATCTTCGCCTGGCTGACCATTGGTGCCTTCGGTGCCACCTGAACCACCTGTTTTATCCTGAACACCTTGCATATCTAAATGGTAATAAACAAGCTTGATTCTTCCGCCACTACCTGCACCACCACCCGCGCCATAAGTTATACCCGCACTACCACCATCTCCACCAGTCACATTTAATAAACCATTAATTGTAATCGTTAATTTATTTGATCTATTATCAAGATAGAGTAAAATACCGCCACCGGCGCCACCACCACCACCAGCGCCGTTATCAGAGGTTTCGGTTTCACCATTTTCACCATTTGCAGCTATTGTTCCATCAACATACAGTTCCTTAATGGCTTTTAAGAAAATTGAGCCACCACCAACACCACCATTACCACCTATATCAGTAATACCAACCCCACCACCACCACCGGCACCAATATTAATATCGTTACTATCAATTGGAAATGAAATCCGACTTTGACCGTAGTCGGAACCACCAGGACCGCCATTAGAGGAGCCACCATCGTCACCACCGTCACCGCCATTGCCACCATATGCACCGCCACCGCCACCGCCAGAATCCCAAGTGGCTATAAATTGACCACCTGCGCCTTCACCACCTGCAACAGGGCTACTGCCATCTGAAGCATCGGCATTGTTCGAACCAGCGCCACCCGCCGAACCGTTACGTTCCGCACTTAAGGTTCCGTTAATGAATATTTTTTTTGCGGAAACTTCAAGTTCTACTCCATCAGCGACATAGACCGTACGACCAGTGATAATTTCAAATTTACCCACATTGGTGAATGTTCCACTGAGTACATCTCCATCAGCAGGGATTAGATCGGCACCGCCATAGTCGTTACCAGGCAAGGTTGCTCGGCTGCCTAGCATAGGTCGTGATTGTGCGGCATATATTCCATTTATATCGTCAAGAGGGTGACCGAGTTTATCATTTAATGATGTACTTGCCAAATCTAATAAGGTAGTAAAATCTAGTTTTTCGGAGGCATCAGAAATCGAGCTATCCCAGTTAGAAAGGATATAGAAAATATCCAAACCATCTTCTTCTATTATACCAAGTAAATTAAAAGGTATTGCCGTTTCCAGCCGTGACAAATCCTTTGCTGCCAAGATGAAGTCAATAAACTTCCAGGTCCATGAATTGGTGCTTGTAGTTGCACCAGTGGCATACTTGAAAATGTCATGTGTAACAATCTCACCCTCACGTCCAGTAATCTCAACCAGATAATCCGCCCCGATAGGTAACCAGTCAGGCTTGAAGCCTGTTAGGAAGTTTCGGTCAGTATCTAGAAATATCCTAAGTGTATCTTTTACAATAAATTCTTCTGGTATTGTGATTGGTTTCTCAGTGTTTGGATTACTATTAATTTCTTTTTCATTGTTCGGTTCCGTAAGAGCTATTTCTTTTTCAATTGGCGTTAGAGAAATTGGTAATTGAGTTGCAGTTAATAGTGAACCACCTACTTCGAAATAGAAATCGAGTTCATCTTTTGTATTTGTGAAACCAAATTGTTGAATATCTAAATCAGGATTTGAAATTTTTTTATTATTGGTATCTTGGTGTTTTCCAATATTAGCCCATTCGGCAAACGCACCGTCAATTTCGATTTTAGTTGGTATTTTATCAATGTATGCTAGTTCCTGGCTAGTGTGATCAAAAGTTACGGTGGCATTAGGTGTTACAATCTCCTTAAGTTGTAATCCTATGGTTGAGCCAGGAATTACAGATTTCGAAATATCTAACCCAACAGATATTGAGTGCGTATTTCCCGCAGGGATAGATATTGGCTGACTTAATTTATATTCACACATCCCATTTCCGGAATAACAATCGCTATTTTGGCTGAGCTCGGAAATCCTCTCTTCAGCTGACCAAAAGGTTAGCTCTAAATTTTCGATTACATCATCAGCTGCATTACCTAACCGTTCAAATACAAGGCTTTCTATTAATAATTCATTGCTGTTTATATATTGTGTTTCAAGTTCAATTGTCATGAATATACAATTTTCCTCACCAGCCATTACGATTTCAGGGGGCGAACTCACCACGGATGCCAATAAAGTATTTTTATCCGGACTAATAATGTTATCTGAAAAATCGAAGTTGCCAAAATGATCTTTAGTAATAACCCGCGCAGTAGGCTCAGGAGCTGCATCTTGCATTGGCAAGTAAACTACACCTTCTAATCGGTAATCATCTATACCTACTGCAACATTGGACCTATATTCCCAGCCTAACCAATCCCCATTACTGGTCGTTTTTACCGTATTATACTCGAACAATCCTTGATGCGTTACTAAACCTTTAGCGCCGCGGAGGTCTAACATATATTCAGCGCCAAGTCCATGAGTTATATATCCAGTTAAGGGATTTGAATCAGAATCGATTAAGATACTAATACTATCTAGGTACTGATTTGCCCCATCCTTGACACCTTTAAAGATCTCACCATACACCTCCACAAAAATTGCCAAGCCAGTCTCAGTATATATTAACTGGTATTGGGTGATATCAATATTCGTGTTATTCTTTTGATCGAACTGTGAATCCGAATATAACTCAATCCCTTCCCAGTCATTAAATTCGTTGTCTATATTGATTCTTGATGAGGGTTTTTCTTGAAATTCGATTGAATATATAACTATTGGTAATAGAATTAGAAAAAATGCAATAATAATACTAGCTAATCTCTTTTTATGTGTTTTTTCTTTTAACGATGAGACAACAGATCTCCTATGATTAAAGTAATTTGTCTGTAAACCGAAATTTTTAATCGGTTGTAGGCCAGTTAGAGTTAAACCGTTTCCATTTGTTAATCCATTACCATTGGTCAAACCGTTTCCATTGGTCAAACCATTGCCATTGGTCAAACCGTTTCCATTTGTTAATCCATTACCATTGGTCAAACCATTACCGTTTGTAAGACCCTCGTGAGGACCTAAAATAGAACTCTGACCTAGAACAAAAAGCTTTGTATTCGATCCCTGTTTTATGGACAGATAGTTGTTCGAAAGCGGTATTTTTTGACCCAATTAAATAACCTACCTTATTTTTTATAGTTCATCAGAATATAATTTCTTTTTATATCGTAATAAGAATAATATCTATTTTGGTAGCAATTAATATAAAAGATTTCACTCAACATACTTACATTAATTCATAGTGTTTTTAACAGATTATTATAGTGATTTTTTCAAATTTAAGGATTGAAGGTTTATGGTTTATGAGAATTATAATAATGATTACATATTGAAAAGATAGAGAATGAAGGGCGAAGAATGG
>CBFDAW010000035.1:0-10884 GCA_965602865.1 uncultured Thermoplasmata archaeon | reverse complement strand
GATCATTGCGTCTATTACTGCGCGACACTTTGTGAAAAGATTCAATGTGGAGAAAGTGAGAACCTTACAGTTACTTGGTGCGGTATTTTTTATAATTTTAATAATAATATATTTCCTGGGCATTTCAAGTCTTGTAGTCTGGGGCACTGCCGCGCTGTTCTTTGTTATAAATCTAACATTAGCCTTTGGAGTATATCAAAAAGGCTGGGGGAATCTATCGACGGTCACGGTCCGCCACGAAGATTTTTACAAAGAACCGCCGAAGATCGAGCAAGGCCCATGGCACGAACGTGGGATCTCAAATGCTAAAGTAGGTAACTTTCTAGAAGCGGTGAACTGTTTCGAAAACGCCTTAGAATCCGAACCGGAAAATGCTATAATTTGGAATGATCTGGGTTTCGCGTTCCGGAAGCTGGGGAAATTCGCTCAAGCACTTGAATGTTTTAATAAGGCGTTGGAGCTCCGACCAGGGTATTCTACTGCCATGGAGAACCGTAATAAGACTAATTCGGAAATGATGAGCCGCAGAAGAAAGAGAAGAAGTACCTAATTAAATGAAGAATGAATATTAATACTGATAACCGAATTTCACAAGGTGTTGTCATGCAAAGTGCAATGGAATCCAATATCGTGATTTTGAAACTACATAATGATGAGGATCTCTTCGAAGCAATTGACTGGGTTGTACGGAAATATGATATCCGTTCCGGGATGATCCTTGGCGGGATTGGCATGCTGAAATCTTTCGAGCTTGGATACTTCGACCCGAAAGGCTATAAAACCAAACATTTCGTTGAACCTTGCGAACTTGTTTCCATGACCGGGTCCATTGCGTATTCCAAAGATGACGAGTTGAATTTTCTACCGCATATTCACTGTACCGTGGCAGATCGGGAACATCATGTCTGGGGCGGGCATTTACACAATGGAACGGTGAATGTGGTGAACGAGATCACGATACTAAAACTGGATGGAGTAAAATTAAATAGGATTAAGAATGTAAATACTGGTCTTATGGAATTTAATATTGAAGATTGAAGTGATTAACGAGAAATGAGGAGGTAGAGAATGCTTATTAAAGTTGACCATATTGGCATTGCAGTTACTGATTTAGATAACGCGCTGTCGTTTTACCGAGATCAGCTGGGGCTAGTGCTCGGCGGAGAAGAAGAGGTGCCGGAACAGAAAGTCAAAGTGGTTTTTTTGCATATCGGTGAAACCAGGTTGGAACTATTACAATCCACCGATCCTGAGGGACCGGTGGCGAAATTTATCGAAAAACGCGGCCAGGGGATTCAACATATCGGAATTGGTGTGGATAATATCGAAGAGACTCTGGAAGAGCTGAAGAAAAAAGGGGCAAAATTAATCGATGAACAACCGCGTATTGGCGCCGGCGGGGCTAAAATCGCATTCGTTCACCCTAAAAGCACCGCCGGTGTACTATTAGAGATTTGCCAACGATAAGAATTTACGCTTCTCTGATTTTCGAATATCTTTACTTACCTCCCCATACAAATATTGAATATAATAGACAGTAATTACCGGAACGGGAAATTATGTACATACAGCACCCGTTAATCAAGCGGGAGGCTATTGAAAAGCGTGATTATCAAATCAATATAGCCAACTCTTGTGCCGAGCGTTCCACCTTAGTGGTTCTTCCAACCGGGATGGGAAAAACGATTTGTGCGATACATGTGATTGCCAATCGGTTAGAAAAGTTCTCGGGGAAAAAAATATTATTCCTGGCGCCCACTAAACCATTGGTTGAACAACATAAAACATTCATTAATGATTTCTTATTGGTGGACCCGGAAAAAACCGCAATATTTACCGGTGAGGTTCCCCCAAAAAAACGCGCGGAACAGTGGAAGAATAGTTTAGTAATCGTGTCCACACCTCAAGTGGTTGAAAATGATTTGATCTCCGGTAGATTAACCTTGGAGGACGTTTCGCTAATAATCTTTGATGAATCGCATCGTGCAGTGGGTAATTACGCATACGTTTTCGTTGCCGATAAATATCGCGAACAAGGAAAGGATCAATTGGTCATGGGGATTACCGCTTCACCGGGGAACAAAGCAAAAAAGATCATGGAAGTGTGCAACAATCTCAACATCTCCGCTGTGGAGATCAGGTCTGAATATGACCCGGATGTGCTACCGTATATTCATGATATCAAAGTAACCTGGGTACGTGTGGATATACCAGATAAGGTAAAACTTATCATCAAACAGCTTCGGAAGATCTTTGAAGAAAAATGCAAGATGTTGTACAAATTCGGTTTGATCGGTCGTTTTCGGTCGGTCTCCACCACCGAGCTCCTGGATGCACAGCGCAAGATCCAGGCACGGATGGCAACCGGGAAACGACAGCCGCATTCAATATTTTTTGCTGCAACCGTCCAAGCGGCGGCGATCAAGATTAATCATGCCATCGAGCTAGCAGAGACCCAAGGACCCAGCGCGCTGCGTAATTACCTGAGCCGGTTGGAAGCCGAAGCGAACTCCAAAGGCGGTTCTCGAGCGGCAAAATCATTAATTAAAGATAAAGACCTTCAACGTGCAATCAAACTAGCCGATAATATCAAATTCGAACACCCCAAACTCAAATCAGTGGCATTAATAGTAAAGGAGCAATTGTCCCAAAAACCTGATGCCAAGATCATTGTTTTTACACATTATCGCGATACCTCAGAGCTCGTGGTCGGTGAGCTATCACGGATGAGTGGAATACTGCCGGTCAGGTTCGTTGGCCAGGCGTCACGCGGCAATGATAAAGGCTTAAGTCAACGCGAGCAGGTGGCACTCATCGAAAAATTCAAAGCTGGCGAGTATAATGTTCTTGTGGCTACTTCGGTTGCTGAGGAGGGTTTGGATATACCCGCTACCGACCTCGTAGTATTCTACGAGCCGATACCGTCAGAGATCCGCACCATCCAGCGCCGTGGGCGGACCGGTAGAAGACGACCAGGGAAGGTTGTAATATTGATCACGCGTCAAAGCCGTGATGAAGCTTATTACTGGTCGTCTCGAAATAAGGAAAAAAGTATGAAACATGAGCTTGAGATCCTCAGAGAAAAATTAGCTGAAAAATTTACTATTGGTGAGCCGAAACCGATATCCAAGTTAGTTCCAACTCCTAAAACCTCTAATTTATTGAACGACAAAATAAATACAAATACCGCCGAAATTTCACCTATTATTCACCCCGTGGTCAAGAGCTCTTTACCGATCTCCGGTGGCCAGACCAAAATTGGCGATTTCCAGCTCAAACTTGACCTAAAACCCGAAGCTGTTATCAACGAATCACGGAAATTAAAGATAATCGTTGACAATCGTGAGTTTAAATCATTAGTTGTCCGTGAGCTGGTCAAACGAAAGCTAATGGTGGAACCACAACAGTTGCCGGTAGGCGACTATATAATCTCCGAGCGTATTTGTATCGAGCGTAAATTGGTTTCGGATTTCCTCCAATCATTGATCGATGGGCGATTGTTTGCGCAGCTGAAACGGATTAAAATGGCGTATCAATCCACAATATTACTCCTTGAGGGTGAAGGCCTTTTCACCAGCCGGAAAATTAATACATCAGCGATCTATGGCGCCCTGGTTTCGATTATTTCCGATTTTAAGATACCGATAATCTCCACGGCGAATGCTATGGAATCTGCAGAATTGATCCGGGTCATGGCTCTACGTGAGCAGCTGGAGGGCAAACACATACCCGAGATTCGCGGTGAGAAACATGCCATGTCTCTTCAAGAGCGCCAGAGATTCATATTAGAGAGCCTTCCCAATGTCTCGGCTAAGTTGGCGCTTCGGCTCCTTGAACATTTTGGTAATGTAAAAAGTGTATTCCAGGCAGATCTTGATGCTTTAACTGAAGTAAAGGGGATTGGAAAAAAAACTGCTAAAGAGATCAAAGATGTGATCGAAAAAGGATATACAAAATAAATCTAAATATCTCACGAGATAACTCAATAAATAGATTTATAAAGGATTTATAAAATATTCATTTGGCTGCATTATTTAACCGCGAGTATATGTAAAAGGTATCAAGGTGATAATTATTTTTTAAGTTTCTTCATCCTTAAAACCCTCTTATCACCTTGATATTCTTTGTTTTCCATTTTAGCTCGGGTTTTTGGGTCGGTTTCGGCATTACTATCATACCCATCTATCCACTTATAATTATCTCTATGCTTATATTCAGGCTCGGGTGCGTGGTCCGCCGTACCTTCAAAATGCGATGAGCGCTCTTTTTCTTTTTCATACTCAGGATGGAAGAAATCGTCAGCAATGGTTTTATTTTTCTGTCTACGCTTAAAAAATATGAATATTATTAATGGGATAATTATAATTAAAATGATCACCCCTGCTATGACGCCCCAGTTTATCTCATCTTTATCGTTGGTGGTCTCATTGCCGTCACCCGTGATAATTACCGGGTCGTCACTCGCATTTATCGTTAATTTGAATGTGATATTAGCCGGTAAATTATCATCATCCGTTACTATGATCTTGATGATATGAACATCTATTTCATCACTCTTGGGAGTAAACTCAATGATTCCCGTGTTAATATCTATTGTAAATAAGTTCGTGTCATCGTAGAAATATAACTTTATACTATCCACATCTATTGCTATTATTTGCAATTTGAATTTTTTATTTACCTGGGCGTATTGATCGGGGACCGGAAATAGAATTGGTGGGTCTGGAACATTCTCAACAATTAATTTGAACATATTCTTAGTACTGAGGTCGCCATCCGAGAGCGTAATATTAAAATTAATCGGTGAGATATTAACTTGATCCTGTGTTGGAGTGAACCTGATCTCACCGGTAATCGGATCGATCTCAAAGAGCTCGAGATCATCAGTGTATGTAACATTCTCGCAATCAGGGTCGAACGCTTTTACATAATACGAAAATTCTTCGTCCTCGGTTGCATATATCGTAAAATTACTATCGATAACCCGTGGCGCATCCGGTTGAGGTATGACCATGACCTTGAATGTATCATTCGCACTCACAAAACCATCGTTGACTTGGATTGTAACATCTACCGTACCAAACCAGTCCGCGGCGGGGATCACATCTAGGTGATAATAATCATTTAGAATAACCGAGCAATTTTCATTAGAGGAATCCAAGGTAATATAAAGGTCAATGAATTTTGTATCGTTATCATAAATGTACCATATTAAATCAGTCGCATTTTCCAATATAGTATCTTCGTTGAGCTGCAGATCGGGTAATGGTATAATTCTCGGTGGATACTTTATCGTTACATTCGTTGAAGCAGTGTTATTCGTCTCATTGAACTCCGGTATATTGTTCTCGGGATCGATTTGGACTTCGATCTCGTGCGCGCCGCCGGTTGGAATCCAATTTGCGGTCACTGATGCTTGGTTGGCGGCGGGTATCACCGAGATAGTCTTATTATCACAAATAAACCGCTCGACCAGTGATTCCGATCTATCTATAAAGCATACTTTCACATTATATGCTGGTGCCTCACCGATATTATTTATGGTTGCTTTTATTTTTATATTGACACCTTCATAGGCGTCTAACGATTTCACATCTGGTGTGAAGGTAATATTTTCGTGGGTAATATATAATTCAGGCTTCCGGACATAGATGGTTTTACTGGCGATATTGTTCCATTCATAAGCCTCGTCTATTTCATTCTCTGGGTCAACCTCTACGAAGATTGTATGTTCACCAGGGACTGCCAACCAATTTACATTTACCGTCTTCGAATTTCCTTTTGCTAAGCCCGGGATTACTTGGTCTGTACCAATAACCGTACCACCATTACCCGTAAGTGCATCAAGATAAAACCGGACTTTGAAGTCCGCAATCGTATCGGTTCCGCCACGGTTTTGTACCGTTGCATTGATGGATATCTGTTGGTTAACCATGGGGCTGGGGATGCTGAAATCAAGATCATTGTTTGTTATTTTTAAATCCGGTGGCTCTATACCTATAGTCAATGATTCCTCCAGTGGTAGAAAATTATGTGCGGTTACTACTACATCCACCGAACCTAGCAGCGGTGGGTTGGCATAGATCGATGCCGCACCGGTGCTATTTGTCACGCCATAAACATAAATATCGTCGTTCTGGATACACACCCGGGCACCCGGTACAGGGATTTTTGACTGATCACAAACGGTTACCGTAATATTATGGGGCCCGCACCATAACCCGGAGACATTAATTTCGAGTTCGCTGGGTTCGTCGGTCCAAATGTGTAGCTCAGGGTCGCCTTGGTAATTATATCCGAACAACATTGCTTTATATATCTCATGATTAGACGAGGTTTCCGATAATATTTCCTTAACATATTGCTCTTTCAATTTATACAAGCATTTACCTGGTTGATAGGTACCGTTGAAAAAGATCTCGTAAAAGTGTTTGTCCAGCCACCAGTTACCGTCCGAGTTACCTTCTTGTGATTCACCGCGGTAAGTCTTTCCCGTGGAGCCTACTAATCCTATCGCACCACCGTTTGGAGCAGTCAGCAGTCGTTCCATGGTCTTATCTTCATATCCTCCAGCCTCTGCAAAATCACCGGAACCACATGTAAAAAATGTTGCTAATGGTAATCTTTTGCTATTCGTGGCATCCCGTGCATCTTGCCAACTGTATAATTGGTCAAAGGCACCTATCTGACCGATATATTTTGTTCCGTAGGGATCGATATAATGAATCAGTGCTACTCCTTCGTAATATGCCTGGCCGGCGAAGTTCACCAGTGATGCACCCAAGTTCATATCCTGTACTGCAAATGGCTGGTTTAATCCGTCTGTATCTGTCGAATAATTTCCCCCCTCCAGCTGCGGGTAATCGTAGCGTGTGGTGATATACATATGTGGCGCTTTATCCTCTATAATTGGTTTAACATACAGCTCTTTAGCTTTGTACGCGTTTGTATCATATGATGTATACTCAACTACATTCGGTGCATCCATCAGTCCGCCCCACTCCACCACAGTTTTCATCCAGGTCCCGGGGGGCGGGTTCTGTTCGTAAGTTAGAATATCCTCCACTGAACTAGTTAAATCGGAAACACTTCCCACGGGTAAACGACCCACATATACCTCCGGTTCCCAATCTCCTTCGAACTTCAACGGGCTCGAGCTGACGTCCAAGCCATCACCATATATTCCGTCATTGTTCTTATCCCAATCATTACTTAAACCCGCATAATAATAATCTGAAACATATTTTTCATCTAAATTGTACTTCTCTTTTGCATCAGCGTATAGCCAACGTATGGGTATAATGTCTGAATCGCCAGCCAGCAGTAACCAGGTTAATGTTTTTTGATTATTTTCGAGCTTCTTGCTATTTTCATGGAGATTCATTAAGAAATCATGTAGATTCTCGGCGTCATCCCTACCCGAGGTGTGATCAGCCAAAATTGACTCCAAAGTGAAGATCTTTGCCGGCACGCCTTTGTAGGTTTTCCAGTTCACTAACGGAATAAGTGTATCTTTGAACTGTTCCGGTGCTATGATGGCATACATAACTTCAGAATCAGGTATTTCACGATCGATGGTGTTTCTGCTGGAGTGTTCTCCGCCTCGAGTGCCCGACGGTTCTGTATGCTCGGATCCGGTCGTGGTTTCGGCATTGACCTCGGCTGGGTCGGTATCATAAAATGGGGTTAACAGGGTAAGGGGCAGTATCAAAATAAAAATTATACATACGGTTAATAATTGAACCGGTTTCGATGTTTTATTCAAATCCATCGGATTCCCCGAGCTGTAATATTTTCGATTCTTACCTGGGCTATTACTATCTTGTTATTACTATATTTCTCCTAAAACCAAAGTCCAGGAATTCTTTTGGTAATACCTATCATTAAACTGTACATTATTAAATTATTGGTTTTGTGAATAGTAACAAATATAATAGTTAGTAATAAGAGTTTATTTAATTTATGGTACGTTGTTCGAAAGTTTTGAGTCTGAAGAAAACAGTATGGCTATTACTTGTGAAAATTTGGGTGGCCGTTCTCTGCAGCAGGATCGCCATATAACACCGTCTCCAGCATACACAATCGTGCAAAAGGTCTGCCCTCGGTATCCGTCCAGATCTTTTCCAAGAACTCTTCTTTTGCCCGGTTCAGTGCCCAACCGATTTCCAGGTCATAATGTAATAAATGATCCCAAAACATTGTAGGCAGGTCAAAGTCACCCAATCCATATGCATCCGGATTTTCATCCACTAGCCCACCGAAGAACGCACCCCAGCTCTCTTCGGTTGCGCCGATGTAACAAATTGCCCCGGCATGGATGAATGCCAATGAGATATACTCATCGGGTGTCATAACTTTCTCATGGCTGCCGCCACTGCCCACCATTGGCCAGTCCAGAGCAGATGATAAGCAGCATGCACCGAATACCGGCACGGCATGAAGTGTTAACGAATTGACGTCCTCGGCTCCTATTCTATCCCAATCGGACTCCTCATCACCGGTGGATGCCCACATATGATACCACCCATCCGGGTATCCATGACCGTCAAAAATAATACCGTTAACTTTTTCCATCTGATCCTTTACATCAAGCCCCGTGACATCTGTTGTTGTCGCAATACGATCGGGGTCATATTCTTCTGCCAGCATTAGGTTCTCTAAAAATTTCTCTTGCTGATGTTTCGCTGCCAGGTTATCACTATCCCCACACATCAATGAAGTAACGATCAACGCACGCTTTGACCAATGGCTAATATCTAATACTCCGCCGGAATCAAATTCATAGTTCCAATACCCCAGGCTTCTAGCCACTAACGCCGAGGCATCACATACGTCCTGGGCAACTATTCGACCAACGGCAAGCTCCTGCTCATATAATCGTTCATTGGTATAATCATAGTTATTATTAATATCGTTTCCAATATTTTCTCTATCTGAGCTTATTATAATGTCCAGGTCACCATAGTACATATCCGTCGCAATATATTCCTCACCTTTCTCATCCTGATTAGATTCCAGCCAAACCGGGCTTTTTACATATAACATGGGCAACGCCGCCGGACCGCCCACTAGTGCCAGGAACTTGGGTGTATATTCGCGTTCTTTTAGGAACGCAACAGCATCATCGATATCCTGGTCAATTCTACCCGCGCGTCGATTTACATTCTTTTGAAGCTCCAGCTCTTCTTCATCTGTTAAATTATCTTCATCATTTCCACGTTCGCCGGAGCCGGCATCATCCAGACCGTAACCTAATTTTTGTACCCAATCGATATTTACGGCGTAATCATTTGTCACTAGTAATGCATTTCTGCCTGCAGCGAGCACACTACTCGTAAGAGATAAGCCGGGGATAAACGGGGGGTCATTATCATCAATATCCGTTGGATTTGTTACAACTATGTATTCACATTTTTCACCATTTATTTCAAGTGTTTCCAAGTACATTTCCCAAATCTCATATTTATCATTCAAATGTTTGATGCCAATAGTATCATATTCGATCACATTGCCCACAGTAATTGCGCTTTTTACATCTTCCTCGCGAATGAAATCTTTGGTATTTCTACCATCGATAATGATCGGTAGGTCCAAAGTAGTTGCCAACGGTGTAACTAATAATGCATATTCAAAATCGGATGCTAAAACAATGGTATCTATGTCCGTCCAATACTGTTTTGCAACTTCAATGGATGCTTTATTAGCATCATTACCGAAGTCAGAAAGTTTCAGGGTCTGTAAATCTGAATATTTATTAATGGCCGTGGTTTTTCCTGGGTTTGTGCTAAAGATCAACGGTCTAACCTGCTCACCACCCAACACCTTCTCGCCCATAACCATTGGCACGAATGCTAACGCCGCCAAATACTGCCAGGTTGACTCCTGGTCCTCTGCGGAATCCAGGTGGACAAAGTAACTGCCTGAAAGCAGATTCTTATCATTCGTATAAAGATAAAATTCGGGGACTGTTTTACTGGCATCCTCGGAATATAGAACATAAACTCCTGTCAAAATTAAAATTGTTACAACAGCAACAGTCAATAGTCGATTCCTTAAATATCTACTATTTTCATCAATTTCGCTCATAACTCTCCAACCTGTATCCAGATTAAAGCCTTATTGCATTATCAAACCTGTGATATTACTACAATGTTCTTAGAGCTGCGAATGAATTTCACATTACTTAATTATATTTATATATTCTATATCCAACTTGAATTCATTTTGAATCCAGTGCTAACTGATATTCTCTGTTTAAAGTTATATAGTTTTTTATTTTTTTTGCACAATAATTATTTCACTTAATAACCAAATAAAAAATTTAATTAAATAGTAAATTATCACTATATTGGAATTTAGGTATTGATATAATCTAAATCAATTCTGGTGAGAATATTTGCGAAGTAAAGGATTAATAAAAGAAGATAATTTTTATCGGTAATTTAAATTATGTGTAATATTTAACTTCTGATCGTGGTCTCTATGTTAAATGTCGGCGTTATTGGTGTAGGTTCAATGGGTCAGAACCATGCTAGAGTATATTCTGAGATGGCAAATTTAATCGGTGTTTCTGATAATAGTGCCGAAGCGGTAGCTAAAATAGGCAAACGGTTCGATACCAAATATTTTACAGATTATAATGAACTATTAAAAATGGATACTCTCGATGCCGTAAGTATCGCCACACCTACAGAGACACATTATGAAGTTGGTCTTGCGGCGATATCCGCCGGTAAGCATGTTCTAATCGAAAAACCGTTTTGTACTACACTAAATGAAGGCGAAAAATTAATTAAAGCCGCCAAGGAACAAAATGTAATATTAGCGGTTGGACATATAGAACGACATAACCCGGTGGTTAGGTTTACAAAGGATATGTTGAAT
>CBFDAW010000034.1:0-10972 GCA_965602865.1 uncultured Thermoplasmata archaeon | reverse complement strand
ATGGATGATCCTAAAAATTCAATGTAGTGTTATTATGGGGCACATCTGGGCTCAACTGAATTCTTATTTTTGTTGGAACTTAGAATTCCTGTGAAAAATAATTAATAAAAGTCAGAATTCTAACTCCTTAAAACTCAAAGGAAATCCCAATTTCCAAATCCCAAACTTGATTTACAAGTACTTGCTGAGCGTAGCTTTTTGGTATGAATGCCATAGTAATATATAAATACCAATATACCATATCTATTATGTAGTGGTATAAATGGCAGAAATAGTCTCAATTGATAAAGCCGGGCGTTTAGTAATTCCAAAATCTATTCGAGAATCCTTGGGAATTATTGGGGGTACTAAATTCATCCTGGCTGAGGGAGATTCCGGACGTATACTTCTTCAAAAATTCAATATTGATGAAATCGCAACTAGACTCGAAAAAGAAACGAAAGGTAAGGACATTGATGCAATCGTAAAAAAGATCAGGAAGGAAATGAATGAAAAACTTAAAAAAAGATACCCAGGTCTTCTTGCTTGACACCAATGTTTTAATTGCTGCGATTAAAGATCCGAAAAAGGAGATTAAAACATTACAACTGATTTTAACAATAATCGAAAGGGAAGATATTCATCTAGTTGGGGATGAATATCTAGTTGAGGAGATGGTAAGATATGCTGAAGAATTTAAATCGGAAACAGCATCATGGATACTAAGCGCTCTCCTCAATAAAATGAAATTAGTGGATGTAGGTAAAAACCTTATAAAAATATGTCAGAATTATATTAAAACACCTAATATAGCTGATATTCTTCATGCTGCAGTGTGTTTGAAATCAGATGCTATTTTGATCTCCAATGATACACCTTTTAATAAAATTCGAGATGAAGGTATCATTAAGGTTTGGAATATTTCTAGAGTGATAAAAGAGTTGTTATAGGAAGTTCTATATCTTTCTTGCTTTGAGGTGAGAAGGCCACCTTAAACTTCCATTATCCCTTCAAACCTCATGACTCTCACTTGGGTTGGAATTCCGGATTTATTATTGATGAAACAAAGGAATTCCAAGCTCGAATAAAAATAAGGTCACTTTAATGATTAATCTTATTTTTGTGAAGCACCCTTTTTTCGCTATCCTCCATCCATAACTCACCATCCTATGATTATGCCATAATTCAAATTAGAATCCAAATGAATTTCTCAATTAACTCTATCTTTAGCCCACCACATCAAAAATATCGGTATCACTACAACTGCAAGAATCGAGCTATATGTAATGGTCAGTGCAGTTATTAAACCAAAATGCTGAATCGGTGGAATCGGAGAGATTATCAGTACAATAAAACCGCACACAGTAGTTAATGCCGAGATGAACAGAGCAGTTCCCGTATTACGGATGGTCCTTTGAATAGCTTGGTGCGTTTCATATGTTTTACTCTCCTCACGGTACCGCTCAATAATATGTATCGCATAGTCAATTCCTAAGCCAATAGTCAGCGCCGTGATGGATACCGTGAAAACATTAATTGATATACCAAAAATGTACATGGTACCAAGTATCCAGAGCGAGGAGAGTATCACCGGTGTCATTGCAATGAGTCCCAAAATTGCATTACGATAAATAATTATCAATATTACCAAAGCAAATATCATAGATATGATTGTTGTCATAATCTGGCTATCTTGCAGCGAGTCCATAGTCGTAATGGATAGGATGACATTACCTGTGACCGATTTTTCCACCCCTATGATCCCTACACCATTAGCATCCTCTTTGATCTCTTGATACATATTCCGAACTTCTTCAGAATCTTTGGTTTGAATATAAATTCTGATTACGGTTGAC
This sequence comes from uncultured Thermoplasmata archaeon, assembly GCA_965602865.1. Classification (GTDB taxonomy): domain Archaea; phylum Thermoplasmatota; class Penumbrarchaeia; order JAEHCK01; family JAEHCK01; genus CBFDAW01. The sequence goes on along the minus strand of CBFDAW010000034.1, from coordinate 9,137 downwards.
TGGTACACACCGTGCTCGTCACGGTATAATACTTCCTCAACCTTCGGTTGAACCAGAGTTGTAAATTGTCCGACTTTTACAGCTTCACCCGAGGTACCAACTTCAGATGCGTATAAATAATCAAAAACAGTTTTCACCGCGGAATCGTTATCCGGTAGATAATCATTGTTTACATCCACTACACTCGCCAGTGTTTGATTACTCTTGATTGCCTTCTGAACATGAGATAATATACTCTCTATTCGAGGTTCATTATTGATACGAACCACATACTGGTCATTCGCTATGTTATCTTCAATTTCACGTATACCTTCCAGGGTCTCCACCATGGCTAGAACATCGGAATTAGACCCGCTCGAACCGCCATCGATTTCAAGTAAGATATATGCTTGCGAAAAACTGGAACCGTTAAAAGAATCCATTAATTTGGCTTGTGTCTCCATGGACTCCCAATCGCGGGGTAGAAAATCTTCATCGTTGAATTCGGTGCGGACATTTAAACCTAATAATATTGCACCGATGGTGATTAAAACAACGATAATCATGACCAAAACAGGATAATACATCACACTCCGTGACGCCGTACTAGTCCCTAAATTTATTATGTAAGGTTCATGTTCTTTCTTTAATTCCGGTTCACGAGAACTTTTCATGTCCACAAGCCATCTGAGTGAAGTATGAAATGTTAGTGTCAAAAAGAATGCATAGAAGATCCCCAGCCCGCAAACCAACCCGAACTCGCGGATGGGTGCAATATTGGAAGTAAGGTTCGACATGAAGGCAATGATCGTGGTTAGCAGTGCTAAAAACATTGCAGTACCCACAGACCCGATGGCGTTTTCCATCGCCTTCGATATGTTTTTCGTACGCCGTAGCTCCTCTTGATAGCGTTTGGAAATATAAACTGAATAATCCACACCGAGTCCGATAATCAGAGGAATAATAGCCACCGTAATTATCGTAAACTCGATCCCCAGCAGCAGCATGGTGCCAAATGTCCAGATTACTGCAAGTGCCAAGGTGATGAGCGGGATTAACATATATGACAATCTTCGGAAAGTTAACAAAAGAATGATCGAGATCAGGATTATAATAACGATTCCAAGAACTGAGAAACTTTCGGAAGATGCCCGGTCCAGATCTGATGAGATCACGTAACCGCCAGTGTGCCGAACCGTGATGTGAGGGAAGTCATCATCCGTGATTGATGTTCTTAAATCCTTGGTTAAATGTTTAATAGAGTCGACGTTAAGGCTACCGTTGATCAAGACTATAAATATAGTACTCCGTACCACGGGAGTAGATGAGTAATAATTGAAATCTTTGTCAAAGAATATATCCACCATTTGCCGCAGTTCATCGAGAGTGAGCGGCGGTGCTATGGATAATAAATTATTAACATAATCTATTGATAATGAGCCGTTTAAAATACCGAAAAAGATATTTTTCACGAACTCTAAATCCTCATCATCTACTTCATCAAACTCGGTATAATTTTCTGGCTGAAGCGCCGTTAATAACTCATTTAAAATAGAAACAATGCAGATTACATTCTCGACATTATCCTTATCTTTACAAATCTGGAAAATTGAATACTGCTCCTGCAGTGAAGTTGGTGTTAATAAATCCTGGACACTTTTTTCTTTTTCTACATAGATTAAGTGCACCACATGTTCGTCACCAAAGTAGTCATTCACGCGATCATTGGCGCGGACGAGGTCGTTATCTGGTAAGAATTTATTCAAATTGGTTTTGAATTTAACTTCAGGGACCAAGAGTGCAAAAACCATGCTGATGATCAATAATACAATAATTATGATTGGTGCATATCTGGTAATAACCCGACCTACCCAGTTAAACATAGCATCTAGTACCTATTGGCACTAAATTATTTGAGTGTTTTGATTTTTAGATTCGATAATTTTATGTAGCTTTTCTGAATAACCTAAGCCGACATTCGTAGGGGGATGTTCATATGACGGATGAAGTAAGAATGAAATTTAAAAATTCAATACCTCTCAGCCAGCCACTTCAGCGTGCCGCAAAGGTTGCGATCTCTGAAGTTCTAAGGGCTAAGAAGAATGAACGTGTATTAATCATCACCAACCCGAATTCTGATGTGCAAAAGATTTCAATGGCATTATACGATGCCGCACTTGATGCCGGCGCCATACCCGCAGTAATGTTCCAGTCTATGAAAACACAATTGGACTTTGCCGATGATGCGGTTATTCATGCACTGCGGTCCGAGCCGGAGATCATTTTATCCATCAGCCATGAGAAATTGGGTAAGGATAGATTTGCCATGAAGAAACATTATAAGCACAAGAAAAAAACGCTTGATCATATTTTTCATTATTTATTGGCAAGTAAAAAGACGCGCTCCTTTTGGTCACCCAGTGTCACTGCTAAAATGTTCGAGTCAACTGTACCGATTAATTATAAGAAATTAGGAGAGAACACTAAGAAATTGAAAAAGGTCTTTGATTTGGCGGACGAGGTGCATGTAACTACAAAGCAGGGAACCGATTTGGTAATCGGTCTTCATGGCCGTAAAGCATTAACGGATGACGGCAATTTTTCAAAACCTGGTTCAGGTGGTAACCTACCCGCAGGAGAGATGTTTATTTCTCCTGAGTTACGCACATCCTACGGCACACTGGTGTTCGATGGGTGTATCGCATCGGATAAAGGCGTGATACTGATTAAGAAACCCATTAAAACAATTGTTGCGCAAAATCTAGTGACCAAGATCACTGGTGGAAGGGAAGCAAAACTACTTCAAGACACATTAATTCGAGGAAAAAAAACCACTCGTAAGTTCGCCGCTGAGGGTAAAATCTCAAAAAAGGAGCTGCCTAGTTATTTAGAAAATGTATATAATTTAGGCGAGTTAGGTATAGGGCTAAACGAAAAGGCAAAGATCGTCGGTAATATGCTGGAGGACGAGAAAGTGTTTAAAACATGCCATATTGCAATTGGTGCGAACTATGATGAGGATGCAAAAGCACTTATTCATCTCGATGGTCTATTAATGAACCCCACTATGGAGACTGTTGATAATAAAGGACATTCAATACAGGTTATGAAGAATGGAAATATTGTAATTTAACTTTACTTTGGAAAGATCCCAATTCCTCAAAAGAAGATAATTTAGTAGTTAGGATTTTCTTTGGATATTGGCTTTGGGATTTCTATCAGCAATATTTACGACAAGAGTATGATAATAAAGTATAAATAGTTCGACATACATATCCTGCGGTATACAACTTGAGGTTGTGTAGTGCCCCTCTAAATTATAATTAATAAAAGGTTCATATTTCTCGATAATGGGGAGTTTAATTTATTAAAAATTCTTAAATAACCTTCATATATGTGAATATCTTCAATGCTCGAAAAATTATCACTCTAAGGTTAAAATGGAGATGGCGCAATGGGTAAATCAATAAAACCTAATAACAATCAATCCTCCGAAAGTTCAAGAACACAACACCATTCCGAGAGTACGGAAGAGATCATTCTGTTTACTACTTTGCAAAAAGGTGATTTGAAAATACCAACCGAAAAGCAATTACACCAATATAAAGTACCGGAGACCGACTTGATTGTGAATGAAAATGCCATAAATTTAACATCTAAACTATCAGGTGCTACAGCATCTGACATCACCATTTCTTTAAATCAAGACACCTTAACAATTCTTGGTAAAAATAAGAAAATAGCGTATTATACCGAAATAAAACTATCAGACCACATCATACCACAATCCGCCGTAGCAAAATTCGAAAATGGCATATTATATATAAATGCCTTAAAACTAAATGGTACCAGCCCGCCTTGGGAAGGGATTGCACAACTTCAGAGCTTATCTACTGAGTTGAAAGATATCAAAGAACGGCACGCGAAGTTCCAGCAGCAATACCATACAATCCAGCTCGATTACCAGAATTTATTGATTAAGAGTAAGAAAGAGGTTGAGGAAAAAATCGATGCCTATAAGATCTCGGTCATTGAGAAACTTTTAAAGAATATCGACAACTTCGAGCGTGCATTGGAATCCATATCAAAAGCCAAAAATAAGAATAATGAACAAATTCTAGTGGGCATAAATCTGATCCTGAACGAACTTCGGAATATAATAACAGAAGAACATGTGAACGAGATCGCAAGTGAGGGTATGTTATTAGACCCGCACCAGCATGAAGTCTTAGATTATGAAGAAACCGATAAATACCCAGAAAATACTATTTTAAAAGTCTATCAAAAAGGATATAGATATAAGGATAGGGTGCTTCGTCCATCAAAAGTTAGGATCACAATATCGCCTAAACAAAAGAAAAAGAAAAAAAAGTAAGGAATTAGTATTTAAAATACAACAAAATTAGGAGGAATTAGTATGAGTAAAATAATAGGAATAGATTTAGGGACAAGTAATTCTGCAGCTGCTGTTTTAGACCATAGTAGGCCAACAATCATACCCAGCGCAGAGGGTACGAGCTTAGGTGGAAAGGCGTTCCCCTCTGTTGTTGCGTTCACAAAAGACGGCCAGCGGTTAGTAGGTGAACCTGCACGACGGCAGGCGGTGTCCAACCCTGAGAGGACAGTTACCGCTATCAAACGTAAAATGGGCACGCGGCATCGAATAAAGATCGATGATAAAAAGTATTCTCCCGAAGAAATTTCTTCTATGATTTTACGTAAAATCAAAGAAGATGCAGAGAACTTTTTAAGCGAAAAGATCGAAAAAGCCGTTATTACCGTACCGGCTTATTTTGATGATTCGCAGCGCCAGGCGACCAAGGATGCGGGGTCTATTGCCGGGTTGGATGTGGTACGGATAATAAACGAGCCAACTGCTGCATCATTAGCTTACGGTCTCGACAAAGAAGGTAAAGACCTTAAGATCGCAGTTTTAGACCTTGGTGGCGGTACCTTCGATGTTACCATTATGGATATGGGCGGCGGTGTATTCCAGGTCAAGTCCACTAGTGGTGATACCCAGCTCGGCGGAACTGACATGGATGAAGCCATCGTGGAGTATTTACTTGACGAATTTAATGATAAATTTGACATTAATCTTAAAAAAGATAAGACGGCAATGCAGCGGTTACGAGAAGCCGCCGAAAAAGCGAAGATCGAACTTACAAATGTGCTGGAAACCGAAATCAATCTACCGTTCATTGCGCAAGGTGAAGACGGACCAATACATTTTACGCATAACATGACCCGTGCAAAATTGGAGGAGCTAATTGATGACGTTCTCGAGCGTTTAAAACCACCCATCAAACGTGCTATGAAAGATGCAAAGCTCAAAAAGAGCGAGATTAATAAAGTAATTCTGGTTGGTGGACCCACAAGAATGCCCATCGTCCAGAAGACATTCACCGAGATCCTAGGTAGTGACGCCGAACGCGGTATCGACCCCATGGAATGTGTAGCCATGGGCGCGGCTATCCAAGGCGGTGTGTTAGCCGGCGAGGTCAAAGATATTGTCCTATTGGATGTTACGCCACTATCATTGGGCATCGAGACACTTGGGGCGGTGTTTACAAGATTAATCGACAGGAATACTATCATACCCACAAAAAAGTCCAAGATCTTCTCGACCGCGACAGATAACCAGCCCGCAGTGGATTTACACGTATTACAGGGTGAGCGTGATATGGCAGCACAAAACAAATCTCTTGGCAAGTTCTCGTTGATCGGTATCCCACCGGCACCGCGTGGTGTGCCGCAAATCGAGGTGATATTTGAGATCGACGCCAACGGGATCTTGAACGTGACGGCAAAGGACATGATGACCAATAATAAGCAAGACATTACAATCACTGGCTCGAGCCATTTGACCGATGATGAAAAAGACTCGATCATCGAAGAAGCCGACAAATATTCCGATGAGGACAAGAAGTTCAAGGAGCAAATCGAAGTCCGTAATCAGGCTGATCAGCTCATACATTCCACCGAGAAAGCCATGAAAGAGCACGGGGATAAGTTAGACTCCAAGAAAAAGAAAACCGTTGAGAAGAAGATTAAGAGCTTGAAGAAAGCCATGGATGATAAGGAGAATTTAGAAGAATTAAAGGAAAAATCCGAAGAACTTTCAAAAGCCGCCCAGGACCTGTTCGCCATGGCGTACCAGGAAGCCGCAAAGAAACAAGCCGGTGCGGCGGGAGCGGGCGGTGCTGGTGGTGGTGCGGGTCCCGGCGGCGCCGGACCGTTCCCGGGCGGGTTCCCAGGAGGGGCGGGTTTCCAAGCTGAAGATGATGAAGAAGATGAGGAGGAAACAACAAAAAAAGGTAAACGTAAGAAAGGTAAAAAGAAAAATATAGACGAAGAAAAGGTCGTGGATGTGGATTATGAGGATTTGGACGAGGATTAGAATCTTAATTATGTAAATATTACTAATATTTACTTCGGAGAAAAGAGAAACACCAGGTTTTTGCTCCATGGCTTCCTGGTGTTACCACGGCAGCAGTTGCACCGGCGAGTGCCGACGGGTTTAGCCGGGGGCAGCGCGAAGTGGGGGATAGGAAAATATTTTAAAAATAAGAAATTTTATAAGTTCATATCTTATCTCTCCTTATATAATATAGAATTATCAAATTCCTTTATTATCCCATAAAATAGGGGGAGTTAAATTTGGTGGAAATAAAAAAAGGTATCATTAAAATCTTTTTTACTTTTTTAATTAGCATATTTTTAATTTTATCGATTTTTCAAGCAAAACCATTTGATAATAAATTAACAGCAATAGCGTCCACAGGTTCTAATAATTCTCAAAATATTGAATTAGATGTAAAGACCAGCACCTTGAAAAATACTTATCTAAACTCCACTGGCGAAGTAAGACTCTCCCAACAAATTTATTTTATTGAAGACGATTTTGTAAATAAATCATTTATTGATTCGTATAATAATTTAATCTTGGACCCCGTAAAAAAAACAGTAAAGCTAAAACAACTTAATAATACATTTTATCGAATTTTTGGTCGTGATGGTATTGAATATGGAAATTGCATTGAGCTAACAGCAGATGGTGGATATATAATAACAGGAGCAACAACGTCAATTACACCAGACGATTTTGATCTGGTATTATTAAAAATTGATAGCTCAGGAAATGAACTTTGGAATAAAACTTTTGTCGGAGCCGAATGGGATTTTGGATATTCCGTTCAACAAACTACTGATGGTGGATATATAATAACCGGGTTTACATATACTTATGGTGCAGGACATGAAGATATATGGCTTATAAAAACAGATAGTAATGGCAATATGGAATGGGATAGAACTTTTGGCGGATCTGAATATGATCGAGGTAATTCAGTTCAACAAACATCTGATGGTGGATATATTATTGCGGGGTATACTCAATCTTTTGGTGCAGGATCACATGATGTATGGTTAATAAAAACGAATAATACAGGTTTTGAAGAATGGAATAAAACCTTTGGTGGAAATTTATCTGATAAAGCTCTTTCAGTTCAACAGACAAATGATAACGGTTTTATTATAACCGGAAACATATGGTCATTCGGCGAAACTCCAAGTATTTGGCTAATTAAAACAAATAATTCTGGTGATATGGAATGGAATAAAACCTTTGGTGGATATATTGGTGTAGAAGTTCAACAAACTTCTGATGGAGGTTACATAATTACTGGATCGTCAGGAATGGATGTTCACTTAATTAAAACAAATAGCAATGGTATTGAACTATGGAATAGAACCTTTGGCGGAAATGAAGATGATATCGGTCATTCTGTCCAGCAAACTTATGATGGAGGTTATATTATTACAGGTTATACTGGTTCTTATGGATTAGGTAACGAAGACCTTTGGCTAATTAAAACTAATAATCTTGGGAATATGCAATGGAACAAAACTCATGGTGGAGATAAAGGTGATCGAGGTTTCTCAATAAAGCAAACAATTGATAATGGATATATCATTGTTGGAGATACATTATCTTATGGTGCTGGGGAAACTGATATCTTATTGATTAAAACGGATAATAATGGCAATATATATTCTGACGGAGAATTAATTTCTAAAAATCTATTAATTGGAGAAAAAGCTTATTCTATTAATTTCTTTAATTGTACAGATAAAATACCCTTTGGTTCATCATTAAAAGTTCAATTCTCACAGGATAAAATCAATTGGTACAATTCAATAGGTTCGAAAAACGATTGGGATAACTTAACTGGAGGAATTAATGAAATTGATTTAGTTAACTTGGATTGGCAAGGTTCGGCTTTTTATTACAAAATGATTTTTTCAACGGAAAGTTTAGAAATACCAGTTTTAAAAAATATAAATTTATCTTTTAATCAATTTTTAAAAGAGGGGTCGTTGAAATCAGAGCCATTCAACAGTCAAGATGATGTTCTTTGGAAAAATCTATACTGGGCTTCAATCGAGCCAACGGATACAAAAATTAAATTTCAACTAAGAAGCTCAAAGTCACAGTCGGATCTATCAATTAAGTCTTATCTTGGCCCAGATGGCACCTCCAACACTTATTATATGATAACTGGCGAATCTATTTGGAATGGACATAGTCATGATAACTGGATTCAATATAAAGCTTATTTAACGACGATTGATACTACTATTACACCCAAACTAAGAAGTGTAAATGTTTCTTTTAAATATGTTCCTAAATTAACGACCCCAAAAATGACGCCAGCAGAAGGTGATGTTAGTACTAAATTCAATTTCAGTATAGAATATCATAACAAGAACAATGAGACACCAATTTTCATTTCTGTTTCCCTCGATGGTGAAAATCATTCAATGTTCGAATCAGAAAAAAATGATTTAGATATTGGAGATGGTAAAACCTATTGGTTTGCCATGAAATTTTCTGCCGGTGACCATTCCTACCAATTTTTTGCCAATGATGGTGAGATTGATTGTAAATCAGAAAAATTTAATTTTTATGTTGAATTTGGATCATTAGACCATATTATTGTTAAACCGACGATCTCCAATATTACAATAGATGATTATTTGGTTTTTTCTGCGATAGGTTATGATGAGGATGATAATGCTCAACCAATTTATCCAACTTGGTCTGTGAATGGTGGAGGAATAATAAATAAAAATGGTAATTTTACAGCAACTAAACC
>CBFDAW010000033.1:0-11000 GCA_965602865.1 uncultured Thermoplasmata archaeon | reverse complement strand
TATTAATCCTGATTTCAGGTTCCACAGTAGCTGGAATGGATATTACGAATAGAACTAACGATCACCCGGTCTCAGACAAGGAAATTGCAAAGGACTTCAATTTATCCCAGGTACCCCAACCCGGGCAAATGAACTCGCAACTTAAACCACAACTTCTATCATTTCCAAAAGACCATCCGATGAACGATTATTCGGATGTTTTGCTGGTAGTCAACGATAATTCCACTATTTCAAAACAGATCGGCGATTATTTCAGAAGTCAGCGAAATATTCCAGATAAAAATGTCTGCAATATCACGGTTCTGGATGACGAGCTTATTTACAGGAGCGAATTCAATAAAATCCGCACCCAGGTTGAGGATTACATTACCGATAACAATCTTACTTTCAAAATCAATTATATAGTGACCACTAAAGGCGTACCATTAAGGATCCGTAACCAACCGGATACTAGTTCCCGTCGAGCAAGTGTGGATAGCGAGCTGTGCTTGATTCTTGGACTGTATTCTAACTATATTGACAACTCTACGCATACTAAAATCTCACAGCATAACTATTATCAGAAAGAGGTAGATTTTTCAAAAGCACAATTTCATATTTATCTAGTCACACGCCTTACGGGTTATAATCTCTCTGATGTGAAACAACTTATTGATAATGCCGCCGCAAGTTCAGGTTTACGAGGAGGATTTTTATTCGACCGTGACATGAGTTCGAATAAAGCCAATACTCCTTGGCGAGCCGGTAACGATCGTATGTTGTCTGCTTACAACCTGTTGGCAGGAAAAGGATATACTGCAATTATTGACTCAACCCAAACTTTCCGAACAGAACAGAGTAATCTTGCGGGGTATTGCAGTTGGGGGCGTAGGGATAACTATTATTATACCACACCTGTCCAAAACAGTGGATTAAACTCACCAAATAATGAAGCGGTGAATGTACCTAGTAACTGGGTTTATGAAAATACACATATTTCATCATTCATCACACGAAATGTTACTATTAATCGTAGTGCGAGATTCTCAGTTAGAATAGCGCATGGGGTAAATGATCCGGGCTATACCTCGGTCTCACAGAATGTGACCGTTAAAGCTGGGATTAAATATTATCTTACTGGCTATGTCAATCTTGAAAATGTAGCAAATTTTGATAGCGGTGGTGCGTTCTTACAAATTAAAGCCTATAACGGTCTTGATGTACTAGTCTGGGAGAAGAACGGCACTCGACGATATGGTGATAGTGGTGGTGATTGGTGGTCGTTATACACCGTACCCTATGATCCTATCCCTGGTGTCACAAAATTAAAGGTCTCAACTGTTTTTTCCAAAGCAAGTGGTACGGTTTATTTTGATGATATCTCACTGTATGAGATCAAACCCAAAAATACTTATGTACCCGGTGCAATCGCAGAGGTTTACGGGTATTATACCGCATTATACCTTACACCATATAGATATTATCCATTTACCATTGGTGATTTTATTTCGGATGGTATTACAGGGATCAAGGGTTATGTGAATTACGCCGGAGAGTCGTACATCTATTATATGGCCCACCCGGATATCCTGTTTGATCGTTACACCGAAGGATTTAACCTGGCGGAAAGCTTTTATTCGGCGTCACCGTACATGAGCTGGGTAGATGTCGTCATCGGCGATCCGAAGACCGCACCATACTTTACGACACTCCCCGATGCCACACTGGCGGTGGAGAATATCACATTCTTCAAAGAATACCCGAACCAAGGTGAAACCATACGGATTAATGCCACAATCGAAAATCGTGGTGGCAGGGCTCTAAACAATCTCAAGGTCTCATTTCGGGTCGGTGATGACCTGGAGGCTGCTGAAGTAATTACTACCGATATTATTCCCTCAATACCCGCCGGAGAATTTAGGACATCTAGCATTAATTGGGAAAATACTGAGGAGTTCAATGGAACTCAGACTATCTGGGTATGGGCGGACCATTTAAATGAGGAAAGGGAACAAAACGAATCTAATAATTATAATTCCAATCAAATATTTATAAACTCGTTCCCGTATGATATTGACCTGAGATCTTCATCGGACAAGATCTACCGCGGCGAAGCCATGGAACTTTATTTGAACGTTAGTGATATAGAGACCCCAGAAAACCAATTGAACTGTTCAGTTTTATACAATCATTCTTCATTGATTGCCTGGACACCGTTTACAGATATTAGCTATGAAACCGATCACTGGCTAATCCGATTCGAGACTTATGCGAACACGGTTACTGGCGGGTATGATGTCAAAGTAATTGCCACCGACCAAAACAATGCAACTATTGTATTGGTAAAAAAGAATAGATTTGAGGTACTGAATAATCCACCATTGTTGGGAGCACTGGAGATTTATCGTGATACTATTTTTAGGACTGAGAATCTTACCATAAATTTCACAGCGGTTGATTTCGAGGACGAAGTCACGGCAAACATGATTAGTGTATATTTAAATTTATCAGGCACGGAAAAAGATTGGGTCGAATTGAACGGGACATTAAAATATTTTCAAACTTCAGGTCTTTGGCAATTCAATTTTATAAGCAATAAGACAATTTTACCTGCCAGGTATAATCTAAAGGTTTCGTTGGTGGATTTTGATGTTGAAGAAACAGTAATTGAAGAATTTAATTTTGTCGATATCCGAAATAATCCTCCGGTAATCGAAAGAATAAGATTGGGTCAAACTTCGGTTTATAGGCACAATAATGTTATGATCTTTGTTTACGGCAGCGATCTTGAAACACCACAAACTAACATGATCCTGGACCTGAAATATAGACTGGCTATTGAGAACGTACCATGGAGCAATATAACTGATGCCCAATGGAACCCCACAACATCCTATTGGGAAGTTCCGTTCTATATCAATCCCGAGTTGCTTACAGGGAATTATACACTCAAAGCACGAATTAGGGATAGTGATTTGGAATGGACAGATTTTTTGGTATCAGAAACCGAGGTGAAGGTTTTAAATAACCCGCCGACGGCGATGCATGATTTTGAGGATAAGGTGTACCTAGCAATAGAGGACGAGAAAATTATGTTCAATGCCGATAATTCAACGGATATCGAGGACGGGAAATGTACAGGCTATCTCTGGGATTTTGCTGATGGTATTACAAGTGATGAAGTTAAAACTATTCATTCATATTCGAAAATGGGTGAATATAAAGTATTATTAACGGTGTATGATAAAAATTTAGCATCAAACACAACAACAATGACAATCAAGATCCGGAATATGTCACCAACAGTGATTTCAGAAGTGAATCGTATCCAGGCACAGATTAATGAGCCAATATTCTTCGATGGTTCAAAGTCGTATGACACCAAATCAGACCTGGTAAACCTAAGCTATCTCTGGGATTTTGACGATGGTACAACCAGTAATCTATCAAAAGTAAACCATAGCTTCAATGAATCAAGAACATTCACGGTTACACTAATCGTGACCGATGATAATGATATAAGCGATTCCACTACAATATATATCACCATCGAACCTAAGCCAATAACAACAACGGATGAAGCTGACCGAACTTGGATGAGTGACTTCGTATTCATTTTAATCATGGTAATTGTGATTATAATTATATTGATAATAGTGGGTGCTGCGGTGTGGATGCTGAGAAGGAAACGCAAAGCTACTGGTTCCAGTTCGAGTGCGGGTATTGAAATAAAAGCAAAAGTTACTAAAAAACCAATCGAGACCGTAGAGGCTGAAATAATAGAAACACCTGGGTTTGTTGCCGGGGCAACTGCCGGTAAAACCCAAACTAAGAAATCGAAAAAGGTTATTAGCCCGACGAGTTCAGATGTAAAGCTAGACGCTATCCCCGAAGGCGAAGCAACAACAGTACTGTCCGGTTTGGAACCTGCATCTCCCGCGCTGCCAACAACACTGGGAACCATTCCACCAACTGACGGTGAGGATACGATTATTCCCGAGATCGAGGTTGAATTTGTCCCCAAGTTACCCAGGCAACCAACCAAAGCAGTTACAACCGCAGAACCCGCCAGTGCAGACGAACCCGGTGCGGTTGATCTCGAGCGTGAATCGGATATGGATTTCGAGATAGACGAGGAAATCAAATATCCTTTACCAGCAACCGTGGATTCGCCGTCCGCCGAGGAAGATATCGATTTCGTGCCGCCGAAGATCGATTTACCAACCTTACCTGAACAAGAAATGGGACCCGAGCAGCGGCCAGAGGTTTTGGAGGCTCAAAAACGTGGCGAAGGAATATCTCTTGATTTTAAACCTCCGGATAAGAAAAAGAAATGAAACAAATTTATCGAAAAATGGGCCATATTTTCATGAATCTGGATAGTTATCTGCCAATTTAGATTAATTTTAAATAGCTGAAACTATTACTGGTAATTAATTCGGAATTCGAGGGCATAAGAAGGATTTGGGCAATAGAGAATATTGGTGATAAACATGAATAAGAGATTTTATTTTCTTAGTATTTTGGGCTTTGTTGCAATGTTGGTATTTTCGAGCATTGCATTGATGAATGTAGGCAGCGAACGCGCTGTAGATTACACTAAAAACCTTACAGACCCAAGTGGTGATGTCACGGGACAAAATGCAGCTGGTGATTTTAGAGATGATGCGGATATAACTGCAGTAAAATCATCTGAGAGCACGGAGGTTATCACACTACAACTTATAGTTGTGGGTAAGATCCATCTTACAAGTAATTCATTATATCAAGGCTATTACTATTATTTTTATATAGATATTAACATGGATGGTTCGGAAGATTGGACTGTAAAAGTGACCACTGCATATTATCAAAATTATGTGAGCTTAATCGATGATGATGGAGATAATTCTTATACATTAGTAGGCGATAATGTTACTGGCAATGGAACGAACACTCTCCAGAGGAGTATATTACGGATGATATAACAAGCTGGGATATATATGCAGAAACAGAATTTACCGATTCGGAAGGTGGTTATACGCAAATCAAACAAGCCGAAGATACCGCGCCGGATGACGGTTTTTCGGCTGACCCTGAGGGTGATAACGATGAGGATGGTATGCCAAACGCCTGGGAAAGCGGTAATAACCTGAACCCAAACGACCCCAGCGACGCCGATGAAGATGCGGATGGCGATGGATATTCGAACCTGGAGGAATACCAGGCGGACACCGACCCAGAGGATCAAGAAAGCCATCCACCTGAACAAAATACGGATATCAAAGTCACGATTACCAAGCCAGAAGAAGATGAGCTAATTCAATCAAGTGGTACTATTACTGCGGTTTATACTGCGGAAGGAACCTCGGCACCAGCATCCGCCGATGATATCGAGTATGTCAAATTCAGAATACTGGGCTCAAATGAATATGATGAATGGAATTCGTGTACGGATACTTCAGTTGCTAATGACTGGTCTACATGGAAAGCTGAGTTGTCAACTTATGCACCTTATGGTTACGGCAGCATGAAGAAGGGAGAAAATACTTTGGAGGTAATGGCGATCACTTTCAATGATGATTATAATAGTGCAGAAGTTACATTTTACTTCATGGAAAAAGACGGTGGTGGTAGCGAAGGAGAAGCAGAAGCAGAAGCTGAGAGTGAATCTGAGGCAGAGTCTGAAGCTGAATCGGAATCAGAGTCCGAATCGGAGAGTGAGAGCGAAGCAGAAGGCGAAACTGAAGACCCCGGCAAGGAGACGCCAACGGATACATCGATTGAAATTAAAATCACTACGGTAAAATATGAAATGACCCAGGATGGCAATATTTTAAAAATAGATATTTTGATCAAGGGCACTACTAATGGTGTAGACCATTGCGAAATTGCTTTTGTGGAGTATTATAAAGATGGTACACATGACGAAATTGACTGGCAAGAGCAGTTCGAAAATCAACCATCGAGCTATAAAGAAAATAAATCTGAGATTAATCATTTCAAGGCTACAAGCGCGAACTGGAAGGCCTGGGAATATCATATTAAAGGCCAGGCATGGGTTGAAGAAGATGATGATGACAATGTCACCGATAATAGTAAACCCGTAAAAGAAAGGAGGGTCTATGTCAGGGCGTTCAAGGATGTTGCCGAGAAGAACTGGAACCAGGCAAGTGAAACCCAAAAAATCGAAGTCGATGGTGCTAGTGATGGCGATGATGACGATGGTGGCGGGTTCTTACCGGGCTTTGAATCAGTCGCCATAGTAACAGCTTTTACAGCTGTAGTCGTTATAATAGCTATTGACAGACGAAAACAACGATAAATAAAAGAGTTAATAACGAGTTTCGTTTTCGGGGGATAGCAAATCCCCCTAATGTCTTTTTTTAATTGTGTATGTCCAAATCTCCATAAACTTTAAATGCCTTATTTTAACCAGACATGGATAACCAACCTGCTAGAAATTATATATTAACGCAATGAAATCCTCACCTTAATAGGTGATCGATTATGGGGGAAAATAGAGTAAAATGTAAGATGGGTTCGCTCTTAATAATAATCGCACTTGTGTTTTCAGGGGTATTAATAATCATCCCTTCAACCCCGATGATAATGAGTGCGGAGTCAGCTTCAGCATGGACGGAGACATCGGACACTGATTTTAAGAAGGGGACATTGGATAATGTAACAATATTGGGCACTGGGTCTACGGCAGAATTAACATTGAAAGCAAATTTTACTGGAAATTGGCTAGAAAAGCCGAAAGGGAGTATACCAAGTCCCAGAAGGGGTCATGTGATGTCAACCATCTTTGGAACATCCGAGGTACTACTCTTTGGTGGATGGGATGGCGGATATCTTGGCGATACGTGGACATACAATTTGAGTAATAACAAATGGACTGAGATGAAACCTTCTAGTAAACCCGGAGGTAGACATTCTCATGCAATGGTTTCTATTTATGGTGATGATAAGGTTGTGCTATTTGGTGGTTATAAATCAAGTAGTGCTGCTAATAATGAAACCTGGGTATATGATTTAAGTGACAATAATTGGACCCAGAAATCACCATCAACAAAACCCGCAACGAGAGCGTATCATGATTTAGCATCAGTTTATAATGATGATCAAGTTGTATTATTTGGTGGATATAATCTAAATAAAGACACTTATCTCAATGATACCTGGGTATACGATTTAAACCTTGACAAATGGACTAAGAAATCACCATCGACAGCACCTAGCGCCAGAAAGGGTCATGAGATGGCTAATGTTTATAAAACAAAGGAAATTGTCTTATTTGGCGGAAATGTAAGCGGAATTGATGTGATTAATGATACTTGGGTTTACAATTTGAGTAAAGACCAATGGACCAATAAGAATCCCTTGGGCAACAAACCAACTGCACGAAGAGGTCATGGGATGGCGGCAATACATGGAACTAAGAAGGTAATGATCTTTGGCTCCGATGATCAAACTTGGATTTACGATTTAAGCACTAACACCTGGACAAAGAAATCACCATCAACAAAACCAAGTGCTAGATATATTACCCATGGGATTGCTTCTGTTCATGGAGCTAATAAGGCAGTGTTGTTCGGTGGCGGAAGTAGTGGTGGAGATCTTGATGATACCTGGGTCTATGAGGCATCAAAATATATAAAGAATGGAACTTATGTTTCTTCTTCTTATGATACTGGTGCACATTCATCCTTTAAAACACTAAGCTGGACCGCTGATACTTATGCTGGTGCAAGTATTAAATTTCAGCTTCGGACCGCAGTTACTAAATCGGGTTTGAGCTCGAATAATTTCGTTGGTCCGAATGGAAAAGCAACAAAGTATTATACATCTTCACCATCAAATATTTGGTCAGGTCACAATGGTAGTAGATGGATACAGTATATAGCATATTTCAAAACCAATAACGAGGATGTAACGCCGAGTTTGAACAATGTCAAGATATCATATAACAATTTACCTAAGACCACATTATTTAGTCCAATGAATGAAGTTATAACATCGGATAATCAACCTACATTCGAATGGGCCTTCAACGATCCAGACGATGGTGAACAGATGGGTTTTCAGGTACTCATTGATGATGATAGGGCCTTTGAAAATGTAATGTTTGATAGCGGCAAACAAAATTCGAGCAATCAATACTGGGACTGCCTTGAAAGTATACCTGATGGTGTTTGGTTCTGGATGGTTCGAACCAAGGATAATGATGGAGATTGGAGTGACTTTAGTGCGTCCTGGATGATCACGATCGATACGAAAGCCCCGAGCTCAGAAATTACTATACCCAATAATAATGGATTTTACAATAGATTGAATACCATTTCTGGTATGGCTATTGATTCAATAGATGGTTCGGGGATTGACATAGTAGAAATTAGTATAAAGCAATTTAATAAGAATAAATATTGGGATGGTAACGGTTGGAATTCAAATGAGCATTGGTTGCCTACTATAGGTATTAATCCATGGTCTTACGACTCAAGTGATGTACAATGGTCCTCCGATACTCAATATACTATTCGCTCTCGAGCAATCGATGTTGCAGGCAATTTGGAAATTATTGAGGTTGGAACTACCATTATGTTCGATGATCAACTCCCAGTAAATCTTATTATCTCTATTAACGATGGCGAATCGTACGCAAACTCCTTTGCGGTATTATTATCGCTTAACTCAGAGGATTTCGGGACTGGAGTATCACAAATGGCATTCAGTACCGATGGGAAATCATGGACTGATTGGGAACAGTTTGATACAACCAAATATTTTGATTTGCCTGAAGGCGATGGTGAGAAGAACATATATTTCAAAGTGCAAGATCACTGTGGTAACACAGCAGAACCAGTAACTGACTCTATTATACTAGACACCACACCACCTAAAGATTTATCGATTGTAATAAATAATGATGATGAGTTTACAAATCTAGAGATAGTAACATTAAGTCTCGATGCAATTGATCATTTGTCTGGAATTAACGATATGTCCTTCAGTATTGATGGAATTATTTGGACAAACTGGGAAGAATTCAATTCAAGAAAATCTATGACTATTCCATCAGAAGATGGTGAACTAACAATTTATTTCAGAGTAAGAGATTCCGCAGGTAATATTGCAGCAGCTAGTGACACTATTATTATGGACACCACCAAACCAGATACGCTATCGCTTTCCATAAATAACGGAGCCGCCCAAACAAATTCAACAACCGTAGAACTTCAACTTAATGCCCTTGATGACACCTCAGGCGTCTACCAGATGGCATTTAGTTCAGATGGCGGTTTCTGGTATGACTGGGAGAATTTTGCAAATATAAAAGCATATCTCTTATCCACTGGTGATGGCGAGAAAGTGGTGTACTTAAAAGTAAAGGACAAAGCAGGTAACATCGCTTATTCCACACCAGTTACAATTGAGTTAGATACTTCGCCCCCAGTAATAGACACGGATGGCGACGGATATGAGGATGAAATAGATGCATTTCCCGATGACCCTGCCGCCAGTGTGGATTCGGATGGTGATGAATATCCTGATTATTGGAATTATGGGCGAACCGAGAAAGATTCGGTGACAGGGTTACATCTAGATGCATACCCAAATGACCCGAACAGACATACGAAAAATGACGATGTTAATGACTCAATTTCAGGAATTCTCTCAATGGCATTTGCACTAATTTTGGTTTCAATAATAATTATTTCATTAGTAACCTCAATCGTCGTAAGAAATAAACGCCAGCGTTTAGGAGAACCGTATAGTAATAATACATATCTTCAGAAAATGAGACATGAGATATTGCATGGAAAGAGCTCAAGCAATTCCGATTTGACTGATGATGAGATTCAAAACAAGCTAGAGGATAAATACCAGCATAATGAAATCTCTGAAAGCACATATCAATACATAAAAAATAAAAATGATGAAGTCCCTTAAAGAAAATACAAATCTCTAATTCGAATTAAGACCGTTACAATGGTAAATAGGGGAACCATGAGTGCATTTGTTGTAGAGCATAAGACCAGGAAAATGATTATTAATCATATCCTAGCCCACCCAGGGGTATCTTTCGGGATAATTAAAAGGGTGTTAGCTCTAACGGATAGTACATTGCGATACCATTTGAATTATTTAGAGGGCAGGAATGAAATAAAGTCAACTATTGAAGGAAAAAATAAATGTTATTACCCGGTACACAAATTTATTTTTGAACCGAAATCAGAATCTGATTTGAAAACCCATCGATTAAGTAATACCCAGGAACGGCTACTTAATACTATCCAGCGATATCCAGGGATAAATCAAAAAGATTTGATTATCCGCTCAGGCTTCAAGCGGATTACTGTCAGTCATAATTTAAAGAAATTAATCGATTTTGGTGTCGTCCGGAAAGAACCAAATGGTAGACATGTTTGTTATCATTATATTACGGATACTGAATTACGTGAGAAAATAATAAAAAGGTTAATTAACAAATTTCTAAACGACGAGATCGATGAGCAAACATTTCTCGTGCTTAAGAGAAAATTGGAATAAGTCCGGAACAGAAAATTTACTTTTTAACTCTTGACTCATTACTCATTTTGTTGAATTATTCAATTCTTTTTTCAAGTTGATATAAATTTTAAATAACAATATTATATTTCATTATAAACAGGGAGGTATGGTAATGAAGATATACTTAGCCCAGCATGGTGTTGCGAAGAGTAATGATGAGGACCCAGAACGACCGTTAACTGATATTTGACAATTATACCAATGAAGATTTTGAATGGTATATTGAAGTAAACGATGGTGCTAGAAATACTATTTATTATGGGGGTAGAAATCCAAGTAGTGAAAGTTTAACTGGTGGGAATCTAATGGCAGGAAACTCATTAGTTAGTCCAGATACCTATAGTTTTCCATTTAAGGTTAATGTTATTGATTGAAATTATTAAAAATCATAAAAAATAACTAAAATTTGTCAGATATAATTTTCATTATTATTAGATTCCGTCTTATCATTTTTATTAAATTAA
>CBFDAW010000032.1:0-11086 GCA_965602865.1 uncultured Thermoplasmata archaeon | reverse complement strand
AACATTTTCTATTGAATATTTATACTCGTTAATTCTTCCAATAGTAAGGATTCCTGCAAGTTTATCTTGATCATTTTTTATTATGAATTTTTCATTAACATTTTCCCAATGATTTATTATCTCGTTTATTGTCTCGATTTCATCTGTTCTGGAAATGCATGCTGAAGTTATCATTGCCGTAAGAAAATTCGATTCATGTAGATCTGGGGAGTGTCCACGTTTTTTCAAGTCGTTTAAAATTGTTTCTATTACTTCATTTATCATGGAAATATATGTTGTTTCATTAATCTCATTTTTTAGATCCATCATTCGACCAATAGCTAAAAGTGCCGAAACAAAATCCAAATTATTTGCAACTTTTAAGCTCTGACGAATATTATTCCAAATTTCGACTATTGAGTGAGATGATTCAACCTTGTATGTATGTGAAATAAATGCAGCAGTTATAAACGCTGACAAATCATCAGGATTTGAAGTATTTATTAAGTCTACCAATAAAAAACCTCGTTCATCTCTTTTAATAATCTAAGGAAGCCAAACTAATAAGCCTCCTTTTATATTTAATCTTTTCTTAGGTTAACATTAAAATAACTCAAGGTATATTTCTGGTATAATGAAGTTAACCAAAGACGATCAATATAATTTAGTCTCGGATTTATTGACCAGAACCGATTTTGAAAGTAGAATCTCAAATTATAAAAAGAAATATTCGGATTTATTAACTGATGATGTACTGGCTTTATTAATAGTAGATGAATTGGGAAGAAATATATTAAATAATAGAGAAATAGAAATAAGTGATATTTCATCAATAGATACTGATGGACCCGTTAATATTATAGGTACTATTGCCGAGAAAAACCAACTGAGATCATTCAATCGAAAGAACAATAGTACGGGTTATGTGTTGAATCTAAAATTATATGATGGTACAGGTTCAATACGGATCACACTTTGGGATGAGCATGCGAAAGCTGCCGAAGAATATGTTATTGGTGACCAAATCAAAATCATTAATGGATATTCAAAATTGCATAATTCCGTGCGTGAGATCCATTCAAGTTATCACTCACGATTAATAAGAAATAATATTGATTAATAATAAGAAATACTATTTCAACATTAAACGATAATTCGTTGGCATGTGACAAAATGGATCAGGTAAATTTTCAGATTATGGCACGATTTCCATTTTTACACGAAGCAAGTGATTATGTTAAAGACTTGAAGTTATCAATTGATATTTTATTAAAAAACATTGCCTATCGTTCAGCCTGGGAAAGAGCAAAAGAAAGGTTATCAGAAACACTTGATTTCAATGAGATTCAAGAGCATGGTATTACTTCAAAGGCGGATTATATAAACGAATTATTATCCTATGTGATTGCGCGTATTATGGTCTCATGCATTGATGACCCGTACATGGTTCGAAGATACGCACTTGCTGAGGCGGTGTATGCATATAAAGAACTCCAGAGAAAAAGTTCGAAATTCATCGTTGATGTTGCGAAACAATTCGACCTGAAACCAATAGAGATTAAAGAAAATGAGATAGATTTAATCATAATGGATTATTTAAAATATTCAATTTCCCTCCGTGATCCCGAATTGAAATGGAAATTAATAAATCGTGATGTATCCAAGGGACAAGTTACCGTCACTAATAAAGACCTAGCTAGGTTGACCCAGGAAGCGCTTCGGTTTAAAATTCAATCGGATTTACCGATTAAAGTAGATCCCGAGTTAAAAAAAATGGTCAATCCACGTATTAAAGAAATAATAACTAGTGTTCAAAGTAAAAAGCGAAAGTTTGAAACAAAGGATCTGGGCAAAGTCTCTATTACCAGATTCCCTCCTTGTATGAAACAACTTTTGGGTATGACCCAAGCTGGAGAGAACGTTTCACATGTTGGTAGGTTTGCACTTGCGACATTTCTTCATCATATTGGGTTATCCAGTGAACAAATACTAAATGTATATAGCACCTCACCGGATTTTGATTCCGAAAAAGCCCGGTATCAAATTGAGCATATAACCGGTAAAATATCAGGCACCGAATATACTCCACCTAGTTGTGACACTATGAAAAGTAATAGCATTTGTTTTAATCCAGATACTCTATGCCAAAAAGAATGGATGAATCACCCGCTTTCATATTATCGGCTTAAAGGTAAACCAAAAAAAGAAAAAAAAAGAGAGAATAATAAAGGAGAAAGATAATAAAAATTCAAAACCCAGGAGAAATCATTAGATTTATTGTTGTTTGTTGGTATAACTTTTGTTACTCTGATTTTGTGGTTTTAAGGTTAGTTGTTTTTACCTTGTTTTGTAGCGATAATATCTCTTTTTCAATGTCCAATTTTATTAACGTTTTTACCAGATAAAAGTATGTAGAATGGTTTAACCACTCAATTCCAAGCAACCGTGTAAAATAATTAATTGCTGTCCCGTAGTCACCGATACTGTATGCATATGCACCCTTATGTAAACAATTCAAAACCTTATCATATCTCTTTTCTGAATATTCTTTTATTGGCTTAGTTGTAGGGGGAATGTTCAATCGTTTTTTATTCTCCACCGCTTTACCCGGCAGCTCCGGACCCTTTATAAGTACGGAGGGCGTGGGAATATACGGTGAAGATAACATATGGGGCGTCCACTTTTTAAACACCTTTTCAAGGTATTTGATATCTTCAGACATATATGAATTCTCTTCTTCTCTCATATTTATTTCTCCTGAGTTTTTGTTACTATTATTAAGTTCGCAGGAGATTATATAAAGATTCACTGAAGTAATTTGCATACTGTTGTTATGTAATTAGCAAATTAATATAGCATTTTTTGCGTATATTGACACTCTGGGATTATCCGCTAAAACCCATTTTTCGCAGTTGATCTGAATCAAGATAACGTAGAAATCTACGGTTGTGTAAGAAGATCTTTTTCAAGGTCCAGAGACTGCATTCAGAGCAATTATAACACTGCTCTGCTTCACATTCGTATTTACCACACGCCCAGCAATTCATTTTTGCAGGATTCGATAGCGGTGCCAGATCCATTTCATTGTCGTCTAAAAGCCGTTCACTTAACTTCGCCAATGTCGAGTCTTTTATTTTTCTCACCAAATTAATACCTCCTCTTAATTAAATCAAATTTGAAATTCTAGCTTAACTATTAATCCAACCTCCCAAACTGGTTCTATTCTTACACTTCGAACAAAGTTCTGCGTCACCTTTATATAATCCACAAGTCCAGCAGCGTAGTTTACTAACTTTTATATTTTGTATTTTTGAGCTTTTATTAGGTATACTCCTTTTTTTGCGTGGAACTTCTTTTTTTTGTTGTAGTCTATTTCTCGGTTTGGAGTTTTTATGAAATAATACTTCTTTGTTTTTTAATATTAGACATTCCATAATAATCACCTTTAGTTTTCATCGTCGTTATCTTCCTCAGTTTCAGATGAACTATCTTTAGTATCATCAGAATGGTTCGAATCCTCATAATCATCGGTTTGTTCGGATGTTCCGGATGAAATATTCATATATTTCTTTAATTTTTTAATTAAACATTTAGAACAATAATGTCCGGTTCCGAGGTTATCCAAATATAACCCACACTCCCAACATCGAAGTCCTACCTCGAGTTTATCGTGTTCTCGGATTTTTCTCTTCTTACCATTTATTTTCATTAAATTAACTGCTTCTTCCCAGTTGGTCATGAAAAACCCCCATACTTTGGTTTTAATGTCACTTCAGGATTGTTTTGATTTTTTTGTCGCTTATTACCAATCCGTGTTTTTGAGTTACGATTGATATAAAAATATTTATTGAAATACAAAATAATAATACCAATCATAAGAACTGGCACCATCAATAAATCAAACTCGGGAATACACATAACATATGCCTTACCGGCATCTGCTGCAGAAGGTGGGGTCTCACTTGCTTGGGTATCGTAATACGGTGCACCAACCAAGATCTCGTTAATATTATCGCCATTCATATCTCCCGCAAATGACACCGACCATCCAAAATGATCACTAGCAAACTCACCATAATTCGTATAATCTGCTGTTGAATCAATTCCTGAGCCACCACAAAATACATAGGTGGCACCGCATCTAGTCTTACCACTGTCTGTATGATATGGTGCGCCAACTATTACATCTGGGTCACCATCGCTATCGATATCGCCCGCATAATGCACAGAATATCCAAATTTATCACCGGAGGCTTCGCCGTTGAGCGTAACATCGGCCGTTCCGTCCAGCGAGGAGCCACCATAGTATATATATGCGCTTCCATTAGTGGAATCAGGTGCACCCACGATCACATCGTCATAGGAGCCGTCGGAGTTTACATCACTGCAGTGACCAACACTCCAGCCGAAGTTAGTATCTGCAGTACCACTTAAAGTTAATTTAGCATTATCTATACTTATTCTAAAATATTCTATATATAAAGATGAATTTGTAGAATCACTTGATTCATTACGATCAATAAATCGAACCCTAATCCAACCGGTACCTATCCGATGTGAACTTGACAAGTTATAATTTTTAATTGTAAAAGATGTGGAAGTTAAATCACCTTGAGAGCTCAGATCATCCCAATCCGATGAACTACTGTTATATACCAAAACTCCAAAGTCAGTTTCTGTACCATCTACTGAGTAATTAAGTTGTAATGTAAAACTATTTGATGAACCGACATTAGTAGTGTTGAACTCGATGTCCATTTTATAAGTAGGTTGAATATTTATATCCACGGTTATGTTATCTAACCAAATATAATCTTGATTACCCTGTCCTCGTTGGTCGAATCGAAATGCGAGTTGTGTGGCAGCAAGGTCTGCTGCAACTATTTGGTAGCTGTGATCGGTCCAACCCGGTTGTGTATTATCAACTGTTGCAGAGTCACGCCAAACCTGGGTCCAAGAACTATTACGCCAGATCTCTAGTTGGATACCCTCATCGGTATCGACATAATAATCATATGTAAAATTGATATATCCATCCGTCCAACTTGATCCGCTTGGGTTCCAATAAGCACCACCGGTCCCACGAGCCTCGATCCATCCTCTAGTACCCCAATCTTGAGGGTCGTACTCGTTCCATTGAACACAACTTGGATTTGCATCGTAGTTACCAATCATAATTGCCCCGGGATCACCACTCTCTTCGTCCACAACCCAATACTCATCCTGAGCCGTATCACTATCATCGTCACCAGCCCAGCCAGTATCCGAATTAGGAAATGTCTCATTGAATATCTCTGACCAGCCAGTGCCAATCTCTTCCTCTTGCAAGGTAGTGTATGCCCCGTTATCACTTGCGTTCTGTGCATTTGCAAAATTCGTAATGATTCCATTTACAGTTGTACTTGAATTAACATAGTTGAGTTCATTATAGTAAACATATGCTTCATCAGTGCCAGGCGCACCAATGATTATGTCATCATAATTATCGTTGTTTACATCACCGGCGTTCGATACTGAAAAGCCGAATAGATCATTATCATCCTCACCTGTCAATGTAACATCTGCTGAACTTGCCTGAGTTGGTATTGAGCCATCGCCGTGGAAAATGTAGGCACGACCACAATACTCGGTGGTTGAATTCTCACTTCCATACGATACAAAAGTATTGGTCATGGAAAGATATTGCGCGGCAATCCAATCCGCGGAATGTGCTTTATTTGAAATGCGCACCTCATCTATTTTTCCATCGAAAAAATCGTCATCTACTTCTCGACTTCCCACAAGCATGTTATTAGTGATGTCTGGAATAGTAGTAAATGAACCAGATGCATCGTCAGTACCTTTTGACACGCTATCCAAGAAAACCTCAACAACTCCGTTGTCGAATGTTAAAACTGCATAAACCCAGGTATTAAGGGCAACATTGCCCGCGTAGTCTATATTAAGCCCAGCACTAACACCACCGGTCTCTACATAGCCATTCAGTCGTTCATTACCACCATCAAATCTAAAACCAAATTGTTCATCCCAGTCATCGTGCTGCATTAAAATGCCATCATTGTCACCCGATGAACTAGGTAGTGTACGAGGGTAGAACCATACAGACATCGTTAATTCCGATTTATCTACTAAAGACTGTAAGTTTCCAACATCCACATAATCATTAATCATATCAAAATCAAAAGAGCCGTCAATTTTCCCCGACACCTGGTCGTTTGTGTCCATACCTGATGTAGTACCATTATTTTGAGCAGTGCTGTCTTTTATATCTCCAGCGCCCCCATCAATATCAGTTTCATTGAAGTGCCAGACACCTACATAATTATGGTTGTAAGTTCCCTCCACATCCTGTACATCTGAAGCTCCTGAGTTATCATAATACATCATCATATAATCAATTGATGAAGAACCATTAATTCTAGTAACATTAACCCAGACATAACTGTATAGTGAAGAATTCCACTCCTCAATATGATATTTTAATTCAGTACTACCATCGGGATCTATGAACCGTAAATCTGTACCATCCGACTTTGCTTTTGAATAATCGAAATTCAATGAACTTAAATTAACTAAAACAGGGAAATTTGTTAAATTTTCAGATTGGTCACTATTATCAAAAGTTAATTTTCTTCGATATCCCCAATTAGTATTCCACCAATCATTAGATTCTTCAGTACCAAATGACACAAAAGTATTGTTCATGGAAAGATATTGTGCAGCGATCCAATCACCGCTTTGTGCTTTATTGGAGATGCGAACTTCATCGATTTGCCCCTCCCATTCGCCACTCCAGGCTTTATCTTTAGGCTGATCACCGTGGCCAATCCAAAAATCCTTTTCAGAAGTTGATGGCTCAATATTATTCGATTTAGCAAGTACATTAGGATCTTGAATACCATCAATGTAAATTTTCATTAAAGAACCGTTATAAATTGCCACAATATGGTGCCATGTTCGGTTTGTCACATCATTAGCACTGATGAGCCGATGTGTGTCTCCTGGTAAATTAAATGAAAGTTTTAAGGAATTTCGTTCAATGAGTAGACTATAACCATCATACCAGCCTTTATGATTCATAATTCCAAAAGTGTGATCTCGTGGTGTAATATTGTGCTGTACCCAGGCCTCCAAAGTTATTTGTTTTCCTGTAATATTAAAAATAGGACTGTCACCACAATCAACTAAGTCATATTCCCCATCGGAGTTGTTGAAATCTTGAGCGTATCCGATCTTCCCAGCAACTCGAGTGGGTACAAAGAGAGAATCTCCTTCACCACCTTGACCATCATTACTATAAGTGGTACTATCTTTATACTCATCAATTGTCCCATCACCATTTTCCTTTAGATGCCAAACACCTTTGTAATCCCCATTAAAAGTCCCGCTCTCATCTTGCACATCGGAAGCCGTTGGGTTTCCGTAATACATCCAGATATAATCTGTTGATGAGCTTCCAGCTATATTAGTCACATTTACCCAAACATAGGTCCACCCTGACGAATTCCAAATCTCAATATGGTATTTTAATTCAGTTGAGTCATCCTCATCTATAAAACGTAAATCAGTACCGTCTGTTTTCGCTTTTGAATAATCGAAATTTAATGAACTCAAATTAATGAGCACTGGGAAATTCAGTAGATCTTCTGATTGGTCACTATTATCGAATATCAATTTTCTTCGATATGACCAACTAGTATCCCACCAATCATCACCATCATAATAGGGTGCACCAACTATTGTATCATTATTATCACTATTATCAACATTACCAGCACCTGAGACTGACATCCCAAATTTATCACCATTATTCTCGCCAGTTATTATTGTATCCGCATCGGTATCTGCATCGTTTATACCACTCCAAGAGCTCCTGCCATGAAAAATATATACCCGACCTTTATCCGAGCCATACCCTGGAGCGCCTATGATAACATCATCATAATTATCAACATTCACATTACCTGCATCTGAAACAGACCAGCCGAAGAGGTCACCAGCGTTTGAACCGTAGATCGAAACATTTGCGTTCACAGCATTGATATCCTCGGAGTTGATACCGCTGTAACCGAAAAAGATGTATGCCGCTCCACAATCTGTATTACTATCTACTGATTCCTGACTACCAAAATATAGAAATGAACTTGTATCATTTTGGTTGCTATACGATGTGGCGATCCAAGCGCCTGAGCGGGCAGCATTGGACAAGCGGACTTCGTCGATTATGCCAGCGAAATCGTTCCAAGCCCAACTGGGTTTTGCGATGGACAATGGCTCGTTGTTTGTGTCGATGCTACCTTGAAAGCTGTTAGGTGTGTTGTCCTCGATTCCATCTAAATAAATTCTCAGGTTATTGCCGTCGTAGGTCATGGTGGCATACTGCCAGATGTTATTCTGGACCGTCGTAGCACCATTTACGAAATTCTGTGCTCCTCCAGATGCAACTTCAGCCCTGATGTGGGAAGTGCCGTCAAAGTTAAGACCATATATGGTCCAAGGGGTGACGTCTGTAGGTGTGGACTTGACCACCAACCTTTCCCAGTTAAATCCACTAGAATCTGGCTTGAACCACACCGAAACAGTGACATTTGAGGTCAAGTCCAGTGAGGCAGAGTCCGAAATTTCAACGCCAGTACCTGCTGCCGATAAATCCACAGCGTAGCCTATTTTGCCCCCTGCAAGGTAAGTTGGATTACCTACCTCGGTGGTAACATCGTTATTGTTGATTGTCGAGTCATCCAGGGCTGTATATGCACTTCCGTTCATGTGCTGAACGCCTACATAACTGGAATCCCACACACCTGTAGGATTTGATTGGTCGGATGAAGCTGAGTTGTTATAATACATATAGAGTTCAGTGTCTGTGGAACTGGAGAGCGATGTGACATTTACCCAAGCGACCAAGTTACCAGTGCTGCTTGAGTAATTTTCGATCTCATGATTTAGTTTTGTATCGCCGTCCAAGGTGGTGAATACAATATCATAACCATCCGAACGTGCATAACTAGCAAGGTCTGAATCTGTAGTTTTTACTAGTACTGGGAATTCAGTAAGATCACCAGTTACTTTCGAGGAATTGATAGTAATCTTTTTCCGATTTCCCCAATTGGAGTTCCACCATTTTGCTTCTTCCTCTCCATATGTAACAAAAGTATTGTTCATGGAAAGATAGTTCGCGGCAATCCAATCGGCTGAACGAGCTATATTTGAAATTCGCACTTCGTCAATGGTACCTTCAAAAAACTCACTCGTTACTGGTCCAACATCATATTCCTGGGCTAAGCTAGCAAGGTCGGTATCCGCAATAGTTGCAGTTTCAGCAATATTATCAAGGTCTAAGTCACCATCCACATACAATCTTGACTCTGAACCATCGGTCAAACCAACTATATAATGCCACTCTCCATCAGAGATTGTGGTGCTCCCCGCATGGCCATTGTATATCTCTGCAACATTACTATTCATCTCCATACGCCATCGGTTACCACCCCCGGAGGTATGAAATCCTGCCAATGCAGCATTACTAGCACTATTCGCTTTCATCCAAAATGAGAAAGTAATTATCGAATCTAGATCTGTGGTTACACTATGCATGGTCATATAGTCATCCGTCCCGTCAAAGTCGATACTGCCATCGATTTTGCCCTCTACCTGGTCAGCTGTAGTCATGGAGGTCTCAGCGGTGCCATTGTTATAATATATTGTTGAATCTTTTATATCTCCTGTACCGCCTGGCCCAGGGTCTTCCTTCATATGCCAGACACCTACATAATTATCATCATAAGTCCCAATCTCATCCTGCACATCCGATGCACTTGATTTATTATAATACATCCAAATATAATCCGTAGCTGAGCTTGCTGCTATATTTGTCACATTTACCCATACATAACTATATCCTGATGAATCCCAATCTTCTACATGATATTTTAACTCTGTACTACCATCGGCACCTATAAACCGGAGGTCAGTACCATCAGATTTCGCTTTTGAATAATCGAAATTAGACGAGCTTAAGTTTACTAAAACTGGAAAATTCACTAATGCTTCGGATTGATCGCCGTTATTGAAGGTTAGTTTTTTACGATTTGACCAATCAGTATTCCACCAATTTTTGTCACTAAATGGGGCACCTATTATTATATCATCATAACCATCATTATTGATATCGCCAGCATATGATACATTCCAGCCAAAACTCTCGCCAGCATTAGTACATATACCAGTGACAAATTCGACTAATGATGTTGCGCGCGATCTTGATCCAAGCCCAGTATTTCTTGATGTGTTTTGGATAATATCCAATTTCTCGGATAAATCCTCCGAATCCTGGTTCCAATCTGCTATGAAAACATAGGTATCAAAGCCACGCAAAGGACTATAATTGGTATCAGTAAGTAATATGGAAGTTTCCAATCGTTGTGTATCTATCGCTGCTGGAACTACATCAATAAATTCCCAGGACCAATCCAATGTATGATTGTATCTATAATAATTCTTACTTAATATCTCATTATTCTTACCTGTAATTTGAATCCTATATTCAGCACCAATTGCTAACCAGGATGGTTGATAACCAGTATTTGAATTCCGATCAGTATCCAAAAATATGTGTATCACATCTTCTCCAAGCCGCTTTGGGATCGGAATCTCGGCGGGTGGTTCGGTTGTTATGTATGGATTTCGATCATCGAGGTCCTGATAGTTCAAACAATAATCACCATCGATATCGTCATCAACCGAATCCTGAAGACCATCATTATCAAAATCGAATTCGAAATCAGGTTCATTATTATCCGAAATCCCATCATAATCGCTATCAATTTCTGGTGGCTCGGAAGGAGAACCTGTCTCGGAGATATAGTAAGGTTCAACTGGTATTATTGTCCCACCCAACATTGTTCCGGCTACTGAGGAATAGAAATAGGCACTATTATTTTGCATGATAGCTCTAAAATCTTGTAAGTTTACGTTTTCATTTAAAATTAGACTTGTATCAGAATCAGCAAATTGTGGTACAGTTAACCAATCCGCAAAAGCACCGTCAATTATGATATTCTCAGGAGCATTGAGGATGTAACATAGTTTATGGCTGACTTGTTCGATT
>CBFDAW010000031.1:0-11323 GCA_965602865.1 uncultured Thermoplasmata archaeon | reverse complement strand
CTGGGAAGACCATACACCACCCATAATTGGTAATGAGAATATCAGTATCAATAAAGATTATCAACGTACCGAGCGCGGGACACTTATTCGTGTTTATGTTGCAGATTCCGAAGTGAAATTAGTTGCGAATGCTACTATTTATTATCAAACGAGAAAGAATAATGGTTGGCTGCCCGAAAAAAATGTACCAATGATCGAGGTCGGTAGCAACAAATTTGAAGGAGTGCTCCCGCAAGTCGAACCGGGTACGGAGGTTAGGTTCTATATAGTGGCTTATGACATTCTTGGGAACAACAACAAACCTAATGATTTGAATGAACCGGATGATTTGGATATGCATAGCTATAAAATCGAGGATACCAGGTTGATAAATATAGCTATAACCTTGGTATTGATAATTAGTATTTTCTTCTTGATATTGGTCTATATTTTCAGTCGCCGAAGAAAATTAAAAGATTACTTAAATAAGCCTAGAACTACTGTTTCGGGGGAAATCGATGCAAAAAAATAATAATAAAAATTTGCATAATATTAGCTCAAGAAGAATAATTCATATCGTTATAATTTATCTTTTATTTTTAGTCTTTTTAGTGCTCGCAATTCCAACGGTAAGCGCTGGTGGTCAGGACGCTACTTTTGATTCGGTTCATATTAAAGCGGTTCCTCCTATTCAGGGCATTGGAGGTGAAGTTCATGTTGAAGCAGAAGCGGACTTTTACGGCGGCTGTTGTTACCATCTATATGCAAGAGATGTCAAAGCCGAGTTGAAAGTCCCGGAGAATATCCACATCCTCAGTCAACCCCCTAAAATTATCC
Source organism: uncultured Thermoplasmata archaeon (assembly GCA_965602865.1). Taxonomy (GTDB): domain Archaea; phylum Thermoplasmatota; class Penumbrarchaeia; order JAEHCK01; family JAEHCK01; genus CBFDAW01. The sequence continues at coordinate 10,507 of CBFDAW010000031.1, read as the reverse complement.
CCGAGGTCGATGCGGTTCCTGGTGGAAAAGCTACAAGCGTCAGGTTCCACTGGGTATTAGCCGGTGACCAGCCGGGGCTATACGATCTCGAAGTAGTGATCGGGACTTCTAACTGCGGCACGGAATCGGCGATTTGCCAGGTTTCAATAGTTAAAGGCGTTTCAATCTCCAGCCCGAACCTCCACCCATCAGTACCATCGGTTAAGGAAGCTATTACATTCTTAGTGGATGTTCGAAGTGGTAATGAACTTGTTAGTATTGACCGAACGAGTTTATTTATCTGGCGCACCAATAAAGATTATTCCGAGGAGCAATTAAAAGCAGAAAAGGATAAGCTATTCGAACAAGTTAATAGTGGAACTGAAACAGATGAAAATATTAACAATACCAACAATGCAATGGCTTCAAATGAAACTGCAAGTACAGAAAATAATGTCCAATATAAATTACTAAGTCATGGAGCAGAATATATCATGACACCTGTCCAATTCACAGACACCTGGCGATTAAGGTTAAACGAGTTTAAGAATGAAGAAAAAATATATTATTGGTTCAATGTTGAAACCTCAGACGGGGAAAATATTACCAGTTATGTTTACAGAAAAAATATTGATGATCTGGAAAAAAAATACCAGCAGGTGGATTTCATAATTTGGAGTACCTTTTTTATTATAACTATTGGTGTGATAATAATCTTGGGTATTTCTTGGTCGATCTTTGGTAGGGTAATAAGAAATATAGGTAAATCCAGCATCTTCGTTTTAGGCAGCAGCACTTACACAAAACCATCCGAGGGGACTAGAACAAATATTTCAAGTATATCATTATCTCTGGAACGAGTTCGGTTCTTACTGTTCATTCTATGTTTCTTTATTGCGATTATACTAATTACATTGTCAATTTATCTCGGTTTAATCGATGATCTAATAACCGTTACGGGAGGTTAATTAACCAGAGATGATTGGCAATAACAATTTCGCTAAATGAAATTGAAAATCATATAAATTCCAGGCAAGTGTAATGCATGGCAGAAAAAACCACGAGTACCCAAGAACAAACCGGTTCGGTAAGACAAGACGCTATTGGAAAAAAAATCCGAAAGTCAATTGATCGACCCAGACCTGCACGACATGTCAGGTTAGCCTCACAGATTATTTTACTTATTTTGCTGAACTTTACGGTAATTGGGTCATTATATGTCTCAGCAGTACTTCCAATATTAAGGTTCCCGAAATTCTGGGACCTGCCCGGCTTAGGCGAAGGTGTACCGTTATGCGCTGCTGGCAGTCTCGAACGGACGATGACTACATTTTGGTCCTTTTCGATCATAATCTTGATTATAGGTATTTTATTTCTGATTGGCATTTTAATAGGTAGGGCACTGTGCGGCTGGGCATGCCCAATAGGCTTAATCCAGGACCTAGTCACAAAAGTTCTCAGAAGATTAAAAATCAATTCACTCGAGCCGCCAAGAAAGGTACATGAAAAAATGAGGTTCATTAAATTTGCCATCCTATTTGTAGTAATGGCGATTTCAGTTAGTGTTGGACTTTCAATTTTTATTCATGCTCCTTCCGGCGAGATGTATCGTGGGTTATGTGATCCTATGGCGCAAGCCTCACCGACTTGCCTAGGCTGCCCCACACCGATTTTAAGATACATTGCCATTGACATTGGAACTAATTTCAGCCCAAATCTGGACAATCCATCCAATATTTTCCAGATATCGATATTTTTACTCTTCATTATTGGTATATTTGCCGTACCGCGGTTTTGGTGCAGGTATTTATGTCCCGTGGGTGCAATGTCATCATTGTTCAATAAGGTTAGCCTTCTACATTTACATAAAGATCAAAGTAAATGTACAAGGTGTAATTACTGTGTTGATGTCTGTCCTACACGCGTAGAAAGCATTATGGAGGAATCGGAAACTGCACGAATCGGTGATACCAGCTGTACTTTTTGTCTGGAATGTATCGAAGCCTGTCCTGAGAAAGCATTATCCCTTAATTTTGGGAATAAAGTTATATACAAAGGCGGTTCTGATTGGTGGGAATCAAAGAAAAAGAAAAATAAGTGAAGTGAGAAGTTGATTAGCCAAAAACGGGATCTTGCCAATAACGAAGAAGGGGTCCTGGTGCAACAGAAAAATATACCAAAATCATGCCCCAGACAATATACACTCAGTCAAATTCTAATTCATAATATTCCTTTATTCAGTATGTATGTCCTCGGAACGGTTCTAATTGCAATCTTCAATATATTAATAGCTGTCATCTTCATAATTTATCTTATAGTAAGTAATTATCTTTTTTTATCTCTTATATGTGCATATTGTCCGCATTATGGAACACGAACGTCATTATGTGGTTATGCATTAGTCGCTAAACATGTAACTACACGCAAGAGTGCGCGCGGGTTCAAAAGTAACTTTCGAAAATATATTGGAGTTATTTTTCCTAACTGGTTTTTCCCTCTGATAATCGGTATCTTCCTTATTTATATATCTTTTAACTGGATCATTTTAATACTGCTAATCGTATTCATTATCATTGCATTTATCGGCGTTCCATATTTATCAAAATCCAAATCGTGTACCACTTGTAAACTAAGAAATAATTGCCCCTGGATGTGCCTTTACAGCAAGAAAAAGTAAATCAATTAATAGGTAATATTAATATTCAGTATTTTATAAATAGTTAATAGAATAATTAATTAACTGGTATTTTTCGAGGTGAAAATATTTGCGCTGGTTTCTCGTAAAATTAGCCATACAAGAGCTAGTTCGTCGAAAGTTTCAGGCGGCTTTAATAATTGTTGGCTTAATGATATCTACAGCCGTCATCACCGGTTCGCTGGTGGTGGGGGATTCCATGGAATATCTGGTGTATACCTCGACCTTTGAAAACCTGGGTGATGTGGATCTTGTAATACGCTCCGGCGAATTTTTTAATTATAATTACTATTCTACAATTGCAGATAATGCAACTCTCGCTGAGATGATCGATAAACATGCGCCTATTATTTTACTTCCCTGTTCGCTGGAGGCGAGTGTTTCAAATTTACGTGAAAATAAGGCAAACCTATTTGGTTTTGCCGACCAGATCCAAACCTTTGGGTCATTTATCCGATCTTCGACGGGGGATAATTTTGGGGATAATGTTTTAACTTTAAAAAATGATGAAATTATAATCAATGATAATTTAGCATCAAAGCTTGAGCTGAACGAAAACGATAAAGTCAGGCTATATATTAATAATCCGATATTTAAACTCGAATCGGTTTATTCCAGTCGTGAGGGGTTGAATTCAATAGCTCGGGCCTTGACGATAAAATATATCGTTCAAAATGAGGGTCTGGGAAGACTGCAATTGGATGGAAGGACAAGTAAGACCTCCAATGCATTTATGAAGTTAAATCATTTACAAGAATTATTGGGAATAGGAAAAAAGATTAATTCGATCCTAATTTCTAATGTAGGTGATAAATATACTGGCATAGCACATGAAGATTCTGTAGCTTCAGCTATTACACAATGTTTAGACGAAGAGATCGGAATCGAAGAATTGGGATATGAATTGAATTATACGGATTTAGAATATCTAAGGTTGGTTAACAATGATATCTTCTTCGATGAGAATATAAATGAATTATTAACCGAATATGAACAAGAACCCGGCTCCGGGTTTGTTACCTCGCCAGTTTTGACTTACTTTGTAAATTCTATATCATTCAACCGAACCAAAAATAGTATAAATTATTCTATGGTCACCGGTTTAAATTTCACTAAGGACCGTATATTTGGTGAATTTACAATTGGTTATCCCACCCTGGCAAAGGATCATGTTGAAAATATTGAGCTAGCCACCGATGAGATGATATTAATTGACTGGGCGGCGGAACGGTTGGGGGTTAGTGTAGGAGATTCCGTAACTATTGAATATATGGTATTAGATCAAATATATAATATTTACAACACCACGTATGAGTTCAAGGTTAAATATATCATAGAGTTAACAGGTAAAGCCTCCGACCCAAAGCTCATGCCTACCTTCCCGGGTTTAGTGGGCAAATTGGATTGTGTTCATTGGGACCCACCATTCCCTATTAATCTATCAAGAATCACTCGAAGTGACCGAGAGTATTGGCTTGAATATCAGGGAACACCAAAGGCATATATAAATCTCGAACAGGCACAAAATCTCTGGAGCACTAACCTTGGTGCTTATACAATGATCAAAATAAATTCAAGCCCCGAAGTAGAAAAAGACCTGAAAGTGCTAGAAAATCAGATCGTGTCTTATCTTGACAATAACCTTGGTGAATCCGAGGCAGGGTTAGGCATAGCTCATGTGAAGTCAGACGCACTTAAGACCGCCTCGGGGATGTCTATATTCCCATTGATGTTTTTGGCTTTTGGAAGTGCGATCATTATAGCGGGTATGGCACTTATTGTAACCATATTTCTAATCTTAGCGGAGGCACGTAAATACGAGCTTGGCATCGGTCGAGCACTAGGCTTGAAGAGGGCTCAGGTTGTGAAACTGTTCATGCTTGAAGGAGTTAGCTATGCCGTATTATCAGGAATTATTGGAGTATTATTCGGGTTGTTCTTGGGGTGGGGATTGGTTGCTGCACTTAACTCGATCTGGTCTTCGGCGGTACAAGAGCATATAATACCTTTCTATTTCAAACCAATTTCTTTATTACTCGGCTTTTTTACAGGCTTTATTATTACTATTCTCACGCTTTATTTTACTTCACGACATATCGCAAAAATCAACATAATCTCGGCGATTAGGGATCTTCCAGGTAAAAGTCAAAGAAAAAAACATGGTTTGGTTAGTATCGGTGGAGTCATCTTATTTCTGGGAATTATATGTTTATTTTTAGGTTTTAGCAAAAACGATTTGGTGTTTGATAACTCAGAATTTTATTTCAATCTTCTCGGTCCTGTGTTATCATTCATAGGTGGTGGGTTGGTAAGTATGTATTTTATAAATCAACTTAGAACCAGGAGATTTATTATTACAATTTTAATTTTAATAACTCTATTATACATTATAATCTACTCATTTTCGAGCTTCTCAAAACCAAATGCACCAACCATGGAATTGTTTTTTATTGTAGGTTTATTACTGGTTCTTGGATTAGTTATACTTATTATTACAAACCTTGATGTGATTGCGAACTCACTTCTACGAATCTTCAGTTTGGGTAACAGACCAGGTCCCGTGTCTTTATACTCATTAAAAAATCCTACCCGACGTGTATCCAGAACCGGGCAGATCATTGGTATCTTTACTTTAGTGATATTCTTACTTGCCGCGCTTTCGATCAATATTGCGATACAACAAGCAAGCGTGAATGTAGTGAGCTATGAACAGCGTGGTGGTTATGATATAATTGGCGAAACCGCAGTACCCATTTCCATAGATCTTGAAAATAAGACCCAACAGGTCAATTATAACCTAGCCACCGCCGTCTTAAACAATGTCACGGTCACCGAGATAAAGATGGTGGGGCCACCTGGCGGGAGCTGCTCGAACATGAATGTTCGCTATCCACCCCGGTTGTTGGGTGTCAACAATGGATTTATCCAAGAGAATGGTTTCAGGTTCATGGAGACCCTTAGCGGTTCACAGATATCTCGAAATACGTGGGAGGAACTTGAAGAAACCGCAGAAGAGAATAATGGACGGATACCCATAGTAGTGGATTATAATACGTTGGTATGGATATATAATGGCGCCTTGGGAGAGATTTATGAAGTAATGGATGAGCCAGGTAACAATGTGAAGCTGGAGGTCATTGGCATTCTTGAAAACTCGGTCTTCGGCGGCACATTCATCATGTCACAGGATAACTTGGAATCATTATACCCGACCACAGCCGAATATAGATATGTATTGTTCAAACTAAAACCGGGTTTCAAAGGTTCGCCTGAGGCTAGTGCTGCCGAGCTAGAGAACGAGCTGCATCGCTATGGTATGGATGCACAAGCGATACGTGAACTAATCCACGAGAACCAGGCATATGAACGGTCGTTCATGGTTCTGTTTCAGGCATTTCTTGGACTGGGACTCATCATTGGTGTGATCGGCTTGGGTGTAGTCACCGCCCGCACCGTCCAGGAGCGCCGATTTGAAATCGGTGTGCTACGCGCGCTCGGATTCAAGCGTAAAATGGTCCTAAAGGCATTTTTACTGGAGCCATCATTCACGGGACTATTAGCGATCATCCTAGGATTACTTGTTGGAATTATCAGCTCATATCTCGCATTCGGCAGTTGGACCGGTGGTAGGTTCGAGTTCGTGATACCATGGCTCGAGCTAGGGATACTAGCTTTGTTTATTTATCTTGTAATCTTACTCTCTGCCGGATACCCGGCATACCGTGCCTCAAAACTTCCACCCGCTGAAGCATTGCAACGCGTTGGTTGAGTTATACAAAATTAAAGATATCTTACACCCACCACAGCCATCCTTTATGTTCAATCGATACTTGTCCTTTAAGAACACCCTTTACGCGTAATTTATTCAGGAACCGCACCGGTTCGTCAGGGCAGCTAAGACCGACGGTTTCGGCGCATTTTTTGATTTCCTTTGTGGTCATCTTACCTCTTTGCTGCAGTAGCTGAAGTATCCATTGTTCCATATATTGTTTCGGTTTGGAATCTTCCTGAGCCGGTGTAACCATGAATATCACTTCGTGTTCTTGTGGTTATTCACAAGCGTTCTAATAATAGTCTTTCTCCCATCCAATTGTTCCCTTTTATCTTGTAGCTTTGCAGCTTTTTGGAGACAACTCATTGTACCATTATAGTCACCTTTATCTGAAAATATTAATGTCATACTACCAAGTGCAGCGGCTTCACCAACACGATCGCCCAGTTCGCGATAAAGTTGTAAAGCCATCTCAAGATATTTCATTGCATTATCCAAGTCATTTTTTTGACGGTTAATTTGTCCCAAATTACACAGCTGAACGGCTTCAGCGTCTTTGTAACCGAGTTTCTGAAAAATGGTAAGTGCCTCTTCATGGTGTTTCAGTGACCTATCTATGTCTCCTTTTTCCCTATAAACCAGGCCAAGATTGCCCAATTGGTTGGCTTCTGACTCTAAATTACCGATCTCCCGTGCCAACCCAAGTGCCTCGTTAAAATATTCCTCAGCGGAATTATAATCACCTTTGTCAAGAAATACTATTCCAATATTACCAAGATCCGCTGCCATATCTTCTTTTACTCCAGACGTTTGATGTATTTTTAATGCTTCTCTAAATTTTTCTAATGCCATATCGTAATCACATTTTGCTCTACAGATAAGTCCAATGGTGCCCAACTGATATGCTGCTTCCTCAGAATATTCGAGCTCAAAATCAAGTTCAAGTGCACTCTGATGAGCCTCTAAAGCTGCATCATAATCACCCCGATCGGAGTATATGATACCAATGCTGGTTAGATCTACTACTGCACTTGGTTTATCCACCAGCCTCTGGTGGAGCTCAAGTGCTTTTTGATAATTATTTAAAGCCAATTCCAGATCATTTTTCTCGAAATTGATGAGCCCAAGCGTACATAAAGCTGTTGCAGAACCAGTAAGAGCACTTTTTTCTGGACTATTTTTAGAAATGTTTAGAACTTCATTATAACTTTTAATAGCGTCATCGAGTGAGCCACCAGAATAATATACATTACCTAAATTTAAATGAATTGCCATTTTTTCTGATGGGAGTTTATTATTTAATGTAAGAATATCTTTGAACTCTTCTATTGCCTCTTGATAATTCTCTTCCAATATGTAATGAAGTGCCTTTAAGGTACGATCCTTTAATTCTTTATTAGCCGAGCTTGGTATTTCATCAATCCAAAATATTATTGCTCTAGTAGAAAACTTTTCGTTCAATTGCTTTTGAACATCATAAAAATCATGATGTGCGTGGTCAGTCATACTTCAACCTCTATCTATTACTTTCAAAATAAATTATAGTTGTTCGATAATAAAATATTGCACTTGAATTTTTCTATAATGTTCGAAAAATTAGAGAATAGGCAAAAATAAAATTAATAACACTCAGTAAAAGAGCAAAAGAATTAAAATATTATATATGTTCTTCAGGTAAAAAAATAAAAAAATAAACCCAAATAAATTAAGTTTTGGATAATCGTAGACGAAAGATATGGACTAGATCGGGGTGGTAGGCGTACCCTTTACAACTTTGTTGTAACCGAAATCGTCTATACGCGGGATCGAAGTCGATGGAAGGTGTAACCCGTCATGTAGCAAGCCATGGATCAACAATGATTTCTCGTCCCTCGGGGTTAGAGGTAATCGTGGTGATAATCGGAGGATTATCATCATTATTTCTATCATAGGGATCAGGTCAGGCCCGGAAGGGAGCAGCCCAACTATGGACTAATAACGCTCGTGGGGTAGCGGGAGTGAGAAGATGCGTGGGTAATTGTTATGAGGCAAGGATATCGACCTGAGACGCGTCCATATCCGTCAAATTCAAAATGCTTTTAATATCTACAGAGATAAAAGCGTGGCAAATCTTTAATAAATACTCCATTAAATACTTTTTAATTTAAGAATAAGTAAGAAGCCGGGTAAAGTGCGGATGGTCATGATTAAGAAAATTTCATTTAATTCGAACATTGGATTCATAGTGTTTGATCTTGATGGTGTATTAGTAAACACGGTCAGCTCCTGGGTATGGGTACATAATCATTTTGGGGTAAATAACGATCCGTCATATGAGAAATATATGAAGAATGAGATCGATGATGCCGAGTTTATGCGTAGTGATATTGCCCTTTGGCTCTCCAAAAAGAAGCAGATACATATTGATGAGATCCATCAGATATTGGACTCTGTACCACTAATGCCTGGCTTTCATGAAACTATGGAGATTTTAAAATATTTAGGCATTGAAATAGCAATAGTAAGCAGCGGCTTAGAACCATTAGCCGATCGAGTTGCGGGTTTGGGTGGAATATCGTATGTATATGCTAACGGTTTAGAAACAAATGAGAATGGTTTTTTGACTGGTGAGGGCATTCTTCGTGTGCAACTTCGGGCTAAAGGAGAGCCAGTTAAACAATTAGAAAAAACGTTGGGATTTAATGGCTTAACAACTGCCGCTGTGGGTAATGGTGAAACAGATATACCCATGTTCAACGCCAGCGGATTGGGGATAGCGTTTGATCCGATAAATGAAATGCCAATACAAAATGCTGATGTGGTAATTTATAAAAAAAATCTAACCGAGATCATTAGATACATTTGTGATATTAATGAATTACCTTCTAGATTTTCTGGTTTTTAATAATCAATAATAATTCAGTCTAATAAAATTTGCCGAAATATATTAATATAGTAAGATATTTCCCCTCTTACTTGCTCAATGTTGATAAAAAACCTATGAATTATGATGGCTCTTGAAAAAACACCATAAAGAGCAAGACCTGGTGCCGAGAGTTAGAAGGAGGTATTAATAATGGCAAAGCCCATTTTTGTGCGTTTTGAAATGCCTAAAGATCTTATCAATAAAACTTATGAAGTAATTGAGATAGCCCGAGATAGTGGTAAGGTTCGAAAAGGTGCAAATGAAGTTACAAAATTGATCGAGCGAACGCAAGCAAAATTTATAGTGATGGCGGAAGATGTCCAACCTGCGGAGATTCTGGCACATTTACCTTTGTTATGTGAGGAAAAGAATATTCCATATGCCTATGTTCCCAGTAAACAGGAGCTGGGCACCGCCGCAGGTCTAAGCGTGTCCACCGCGGCTGTTGCAGTACTTGAATACGGTAAATCCAAAATCATAGTTGAGAGTTTGGTCAAGAAGCTCAGCGGTGGAAAGAAGACCGAAAAATAAATTGTATGATTTTCAAGGTGGAATTTAATGGTAGATGGTATCCCAGCTGAAGTTGTAGAAGTTGGTGGTCGCACCGGCATGGCAGGCGAAGCAACCCAGGTTAAAGTACGAGTTCTTGCAGGTCGGGATAAAGGTCGGATCATTACACGGAATGTAATGGGCCCGATCCAAAAAGGTGATGTCCTGATGCTACGTGAAACCTCCCGCGAAGCCAAAAAACTTAGTATTAAATAATTATAAAATGGTAAAGTCAAATTAAGGTGAAAATTATGGTAGAACGTCGGGTATGCTCGTTTTGTGGTAACGAGATCGAACCCGGAACAGGAAAAATGTACATTAAAAAAGATGCATCTATCTTTTTCTTTTGTTCAAATAAGTGTCAGAAGAACATGATAATATTGAAACGGGTTCCACGACGTGTTCGCTGGACTAAACGATTTGAGAAATAATGTAATTTAAAGATTTTTTTAATTTCATTCTAAAATAATTGAATAATGATGAATGGATGGACTCCTCGCTTGGATAGTTGATAATTTTCTGCGTTGATGCTGGGATGGAGCACTGCTGTGATGATGCTGGGATGGAGCACTGCTGTGATGATGCTGGGATGGAGCACTGCTGTGAT